>NZ_KV793409.1:0-29743 GCF_001808475.1 Klebsiella sp. HMSC09D12
ACCATCATACACTAAATCAGTAAGTTGGCAGCATTACCCAATCTTGTAGGTAATATAGCGAGGAAGACCTTCATTGAAGGAAATATAATCAATGATGCCTAAAGATGGTCTGAGTATGTCGAATACTGAATTGAAAAATCAGTATACCCGTAATGTTGCGTTTCGACTGTGATAATTATGGCCCACCTGATGGTGGGCTCATATTGAAGTTATGATATCAATGACCAGTAATATATCTAATTATTCAAAAGCTGAACCACTACCAATCGCCCACCATCCTCTGAAGACAGGATGAACTGGGTGTTGTCCTCAAGCGGCAACTTTTCACCAATGCCGACCGTTTTCCGATCGGGAAGTGATATGAGCCCGCTAAGCCCCTCGTTAACCAGCCACCACTGGTCATTATGGAAGACGAAATAACCAACCCTTTTCTTCTGCTCATCGGAGGTTCGTTCGTTAGGAGCAATCAGTCGGTTGACGTGCCATACATATAATGACTGACCGCTCCACACCATAAGCCGGTGATCATCTGGCCTGAAAGTTCCAGCCTTTCTCGTCGAATACAGATTAAGGATGGGGAGTTTGCCTTTGTAGGGTGTACCGCAGTAGGGACAAACGGGTTTCGTCTTGCCATTGAAAACGTACCATTTCTGGTCACAATCCTTGTTCTGGCATGGCTGGATGAGATCGACGGTTTTTACCAGGGCGCTCTCCCATTCATCGGCTGTAGGGCGCTTCGACGGATCATGCAACCCGTCAATAAAAGCCCGGTCGAAGAGAGGTTTCAGGTAGGGCCCCATAATGGTGTACGGGATTTTCTGAGGATCTGCCCACGGGAGCGAAAACGATGAGACCTGATTAACCTTAACTGCATTGCTTCTGTCAGTCGGGTGTTCGATAAAAAGTGCCCGCTCTCCCATGGAAAGCGACTCATCCCTGACCTCATCATCGATATCGTGAATTTTTCCTCCCCGTAACGGGTGGCGGAAAAGAAGATACATGTAAATGAGTACCGAAAGTGCATGCCGGTCGGTAGCGATACTCGGCAATACGCGGCGGGGATCGTCTTTGGGGAGATGGCTTGTCTTCACCACTTCCGGGGCAATAAAATCAGGTGTGCCAACCACGTCTGGAGGATATTTTCCCGGAACCACCAGCCCATCAACATCAATAATGCATGCGTGGCCTAGTTCCGGATCTATCAGCACATTTTTATAACTCAGGTCACTATGACACAGGCCCGCAGCATGCATTCGTCTGACTGCACGCGTTAGAAGGATGCAGACCTTCAGATAGTTAAGCGTATTGCCACGTTCACGTGGATCGAGAAATTTATTCTGATTGTTCGCACTGGCAAACCATTTCCCTTCCTTTTCTCGTCCTTTGATCCCGAGGAAATCATTGTTTTTGGAACCATACCGGAAGAAGAAATGCCGCTGGTAAGCAGGTACAACAATACCCACCTTATCAGCGTGCTCAACCACATCAGTGGGCCAGCAGAAGAGACCTTTCCAGTAATCTCCACCCGTCTGCTCAAAAATATTCTGCCGGTACCTCCCGGTGATCATGTTGATACGTTCCCGGGCCTGTTCATTCTGCGGTTTATGGTAGAAGGCTACGACATATGATTTATCCGGAGAAAAATAAACGTCTTTCATTGAGCCAGAGCCGATGACTTCATCGACATACTGAATGGTTTTCCCATCCTTAGTTTTGCATGTAATTATATTTGCCATGAATAGCCACCTGCTATCGCATTAATTTCACCAGAGCACAATGATTGTGCGATCATCGTGATTTCCCGGAGAGAAAAAGTTAAGCCACTCCACCAGTTGTGCCGAGGCATGTTCAGGGTCTGTGAGTAGGGGAGAGAGCTCGGCCATCAGCCTGTCCCATTTTTGTGGATTCTGAAGCCCGTTATCCGTTTCAAACCAGGGATCGGAAACACCATCAGTCATCAGAACCAGATGCGATATGTCGTTCCACTTACCGATACTAATACGTTTACTGAATCCGGCATCACTGACGGCATCGGCATCCAGAAACCGCGTCTGACCTGCGTACTCTCCGCTATCCGGTGTCCCAAGCACTCTGACTTTGCCAGCAGGTCCATATGCAGCTATCGCACCGTCACCTAACCAGAAAGACGCGGCAAACAGATCGGCACCGTCGCGAAAAGTGACGGTCGCGAGTAAAGTTGTTGAGAATGACTTTACTTTATCTTCAGCCAAAATTGCGGCACTGCTGATATTGTTTACGGCCAGTACCGCTGCCTGTCGGAAGTGGTGGTTTATAAACTCCCATACTGCTCGCTGATCTTCACTGTTCCAGCGAAGGACCCTGTTTTTGATCTCAAGCCCTTTCTCAGTCTTGAACTGGTTGAAGAGATAGTTACCAACGGTTTCAGAAACGATGCGGGAGCCTTCCCGGGAATATTTAGCGCTCCCCGCGCCATCAGCCACCAGTAATACACTCCATCCGGATACATCACTGAAGTTGAGGTAATAATCGTCGTCACGAAAAGAGCCTACATGTTCATGGGAGCGTCCACGACGGCTTGCTCCGGCAATATGAATACCTGACCGACAGACACTCTGGTGGTCGATACTCTTCTTGTAGAATGGTGCATCAGAAGGCGGGTCAATCACTTTCCAGAGACTTTTCGGATCAGGGTTCACGACAAAAAGTAACTTTTTTTCATTATCACGATGTGAGCTGCATGACCATTTCACAGTCAGTTCAAAGTCTCCGCTCTGCCCTGGTGTCCCCTGGAGGCGTCGCTCATTGATATCAAATATCAGCCCTATGTCCTGAGAGAAGTTAACCTCCGTGATCTCTGCCTCAACACCTGTATCGGTCGCTATTTCCAGTCGAACATCGTAGGGTTCTCCTGCCCGTGCATTTGGCAGCATGATAAACACCTCCGGCACTTTTCCGGGGGCAGGGGATGTTTTATTCTCCACTCTCTGAGGTACTTCCCCGGGCCGTAAAGCCCTGACTGCGGTGTCAGCTGAAAGGTTGTCAGAAACAACCGGAACGGTTTTGTCCATGTCTTCTGGTTGCGCCGTGACGGAAGCCTCGGTCTGTAAGACCCCGGTTGCATCAGGAACTTCTTCAGTGTGTCCCTGAACGCCTTCTGACGCTGTATCATCCACCATTTCACTATGCGCTTCCTGCTTATCATTTCCCTGAAGTGCAGTAGCAGCATGGACGGGTTCAATCTCAGGTCTATCAGCTTCGCTTTCACCAGAGTTTTGAGGTGGGAGGATATTGTCAGAAAAAGGCTGGGTAAGACGTTCTGAAACTGTTTGAGTGTTCTCCGCCGGTATGGCTTCGCTTGCACAGTGTTGAATGACCGTTTCTCTCAGCTGCCGCACAGCAAGGGCAACATCAGGTATGTTACCAAGACAGCATACTTTATCAGCATCAGTCGGTTCCCCTGATGCCTCCAGAATGAGAGCAATAATTTTATGTTCAGGTGTAATGAACTCGCTCATTAGCCGCGTCCTCTGCTAACGTTAAAATCTGAATTTCCACCCTCGCTCTGAAAGGACAAACCTTTCCCACACCATGGGCAGTTCACATCATCAGGCCCATCAATACAGAGAAGTTTTCCGCAGGTACACATCGCAAAAGCACTACTGTTTCCGCAGTGTGGGCACCCTGGTACGCCATGGAGTTCACTGGTGTTTATCTGCGCCCCCGCTACGGCCATATCCGTCCATGAGAAGTAATCTTCATCCACAGGATAACAACCAGCAATGTTAAAGCTGTTAAGGTTTAGATCGAAAGCGAGTCCCGATACCCTGGCTGGCGGACGCTCATACTTAATCAGATAGGGTCGACGGGTTTTACTGCAACGCCCGGTTAATACCACACAGTTTTCATCGTATGCACGGACTGTGTCATCTTTGGCAAGTTTGACGATATAGTCAGTTTGTTTAAGGGGCGGCTGAGAATCCTCGCCAACACTACGACTGTGAGCTGTGACTGAAGCTGTGATCCACTGGATAAACCGCGAAAAATCGCCTTCCTGATTTTCGGTAAACGATAAGACGTTTTCAGTCAGTTGCCTGAGTACACTGAGATCAACTGATGGTCCGATCCCCACAGCAATCATATTCACTTTTTTTGCGTAATATTCGTTCCAGCGCTTAATCTCAGCTGAAATGTCATCTGTCGGTCGGCCGTCAGTAAGTAAGTAGACAACTGGCTTCCAGTCACCTTTTTCTTCCAGCGTCGTTTTTCGGACCTGAGAATCTATCTGTGTTGTCAGTTCCCGTAAGGCAGTCGCGAGGTTAGTTCCTCCACCGACAGGAAGGCGGGGGGGATAAAAAGACAAAATGTCATGTAACGGGACAATCGTTCTGGCAATACCGGCAAAGGCAATTACTGACACCCAGACAGTCTCCAGAGCATGAGGGTCCTTACGCAGATCGCTCACAATCTTCTGCAAGCCATCATTCATCCTTTTCAGGTTTTCACCAATCATGGACTCAGAACAGTCCAGAACAAAAAAAACGGGAAGTCGTCTCACAGGAAACTCCCTCATAGCAAAATGTGACGTCCATGGCAGAGATGGACTTTATCGGTATACGGCAGGGTTATTCCCTGCCATACCGGCGTAAGTTACAGAACAAGCTGGATTTCGGGTGGTGGTGGTGGAAGTGTGTCCGAATCAGTAGTGACTCCGGCACTGGAGCTTCCTGAAGCCACGCTGGCACTGACCCATTTAAAAAAGCCTGAAAATGCGGTCGAATCCAGTGTTTCAAGAGCCACAACTTTGTCAGTCAGTAGTTTCAGATGTTCGTGTCCCGCTTTAGGGCCAACAGCACAGGCTATAATGGAGCCAAACGAACGCCGCTTAACCTCTTTCACAGCCTCCCCATAAGCCCAGGCATCTGACGGAGTACCATCTGTCATCAGAAACACCAGCGGTCTCCAGTCGCCTTTCTGTTCACCATCAGAGCGGCGAATATCCCGGTCCACACACTGGATCAAACATTCAAGCGCCGCGCCGGTAAACGTACCGCCCGCGCTTGGTACTTCTATATCAGAAAACTGAAAGTCCGCCAGGGCAGTGAGAGGAACATACTCCCGGGCTTCATTATCGTATGTAATTATTGAGATATGGACGCTTTCGAGCGCATAAGGGTCCTGTCTCAGGGCACTCAGCATAGCCTGCACACCCACATTCACTGAATGTATCGATTCTCCTCTCATTGAGCCGGAAGTATCGATGAGCAGATATACGGGTAGTCTTCGCATTTAGATATAGTTCCTCAGATGGCTTACGAACGAATCGGAGGTGGAAGGCTCGCCTATCGCATTCAGTTTCCAGCCACTGGATTCCCGGACAAGCTCAGCAAAGACCATCGATCGCTGACCATTAAAGGCTACACCGCCGGAGAGGTCAAAGCGTGCCATTTCCACATTTTTTCCGTCTACCGCCCGGATAAATGCATTTTGCACTTTTCCAAAGTGCTGCTGTAATTTTTCGCCGTTGTAGATCTGAACAATAAAGACAATTTTTTCGTACTTCGGATCGATGCTGTTTAGTTTTACGATAATTTGCTCATCGTCTCCGTCACCGGCACCTGTCCGGTTATCGCCGGTCAACCAGATCTGCCCTGATTTATGGCGAAGGCTGTTGAAGAAAACGATATCGCCGTTAACCAGTGTCGGCTTACCATTTTCAACATTGCCAAGGTCAGTCACTTTACCGGCTGCGTTGCAGAGAAAGGCAATAACATCGAGGTCATACTCTTCCTCTTTTTTGCCAAAAATTCCGCCCAGGAACCCTTTTTTCTCTTCATTGATGTCCCAGCCAAGACCTATCGTGACTGAGGAAAGATCGAACTCATTTTTACGCAGGCTGACGCCTTGCCCTTTCCGTAAGCTGACAGTCATAGGATCCTCTCTTAAGTTGATTGCTTATAAAACCACGTTTACTTCTGGCGGCGGTGGAGGCAAATCATCAAGACCGATAACTTCTTTTTTACCGGCATCGACTTTCTGGCTACCTACGGAAACACTGGCAGACACCCATTTGAAAAAAGCTTTGATGGAAGAGCTGTCGGCAGTGTCCAGCTGGAGAACAATTTCGGTGATCTCCTTAAGCACATCCGTATCGGCATCATGCCCGGCAGCACAGGCGACAACTACCCCTTTTTTGGCTGCTTTGAATTCATTAAGTCCTTTACGCCAGTCATCAGTAGGGCCACCATCCGTCATCAGGAAAACGAGTGGACGCCAGTCGCCTTTTGTCTCCGCTGTCGTTTTCTGAACTTCTGCATCAATTCGGTTTGCAGTCAGGGATAAGGCTTCGCCCAGAGCGGTAGTTCCGCTTGCCGAAAAAGAGGGGAGATTGAAACTGAGGAGATCTGTAAGAGGTACGGCCTGACGAGCAGTAGAGTCAAAAGTAATGACAGAGACATATGCAGTTTCCAGTGCATAAGGATCCTGCTTCAGGGTGGTCAGTAGTGTCTGGACACCATTTTTAACTGCCTCTATAGGCTCTCCGTGCATTGAACCTGATGTATCGAGAAGCAGATAGACGGGTAGTCTTCTCATCTTAAACTTTCCTTAATGGTTGATGGGGGAACTCGTTTCCTGAACATGGTTTTATAAACACTTCATATCATAGTACTAAAAACAAAGGCATATAGTTAGTTCAGCAATCACAAAGTGAGATTTTCACGTTGTTTCAAACGCGCGAGTTGGTTGAGCAACAATACAAATTTGCAATATTTCAACAATACGATTCCCGCAATTATTAGTAGGCATTCGCCATACTGATAACCCGTCGCAGGGAAACCGGACAGGTCATAACCTATATAAAATATGGTTTAACGCTTTTGCATTTAATAATACGCCGACGATGGTCAGTCAAAAGAAAACCAATAAAATAAAACACGGGAATTATTTATACATTAAGAATCTTTATTTTATTAATTTGCTATTTATCTACTATTTATCTGTAGCAATACAATAAATACCTGTTGGGAAAATGGTAAGGATTGCCGATTAGTGGAGTGAGAACAACCACCCCATTAATATTCTGCTATTTATTCATTTCATTGATAATTTCATCAATTTTTAACTCTACTAATTTTTCTACTGACTCGCTTCTTGATGTACCGCTTAGCGCAGCCAGTTTGTCAATTTTGCGAAGAACACGGCGTCTTATCGACAGGGAAACGGAAGTTTTTATATCCTTATCCAGTACCACCCGTGCCCCCTGGTCATGTGTTTTTAAATCAGAATTAAGGTCCAGCGCCTCACTCATTCTCTTGAGTGTTTTCTTATCCAGTAATCCGGAGTTTACCATCTGATAGGAGTGGCCAGCCTTACTGTATTTAATTTCAGCAGCGTAGGTTTCCCTCAGCTCTTTAAGCGCCCGGCTTAGAGTCGGCTCAGAACAGGCCAGCGTCGCGGTGATGGATTGCGCCGATACAGGCTTCCCTGAGCCCAGTATGTTAGCCAGGGTGTAAACTCTTTCCTGTCTGGTGTTTAATTGCATATTCAGTCGGTACCTGCCATATGGGTCAGTGGTTCTATAGGCTGAAAAATGTAAGTCGCACTCATTTTCCTGATCAGACCTCGATCACCTAATGCTTCAATGGGGTCAAGGCCACGCAGATTCCCGAAGTTGATTAGTTCGATTTCAGAGCGGCATACCCGCCAGGAAATAATGTACTCGTCTTCAAGATATCCAGTGCGTTTACTTACCCGCTGAGTGAAGCCTGAAATGACGACCTGTTCAAACGGAAGCGTCTGGAAAACGATTGCTGCTAATCTCAGCAGGCATCCGTGAACGTGTTTAGCGTAACTTTCCCGGACCGCTTTCTGCGTCATGGCTTTTTCATTGATATCAGTTCCCCGGGCATTCACGCTATACACTTTATCAGGCATATCCTCAATCTCAGGTAAATCAACATCAAGCCAGACTGTTGATTCCTCAGGTCGTACCTCAAACGACACCATTGTTGCTCGCGGCCATTCTGTTTGCGAGAAAACTTCCTCAAGACAATGTTCAAAGAAGCGGGCGTCAGACCGGAATTGCTCTTTCGCTAAAGCTACAGACTCCGTGCGATTTTTTTCATGCTCCTGGTACTGATGCTGCCATTCTGCGTACTGCTCAGCCCAGGCTATACGCTGTTTCTCATAACGCTGCTTCAGCAACGCATTTTCACGTTCAATATCAGCGACTGTCACCTGCCACCGCCGAAGATTTTCGTTCTGTCGCTCCTGTCGGGCTGCATCAGATTCAAACCATCCCCCAAGGAAGCCGCAACCGGCATGCTCATCAGGTTCTGGTGGAAGTGGTATATATTCAGGTTTGTTTGGTCGTACCGGCGCAGGAAGAGTGAAACTGCCCTGACGGAGCGCCAGGTACTGTGTCTCGAGCATGGCCCAGGTATTCCCTCCCTTTGGGGAAGGGGAGAGTTCATGGATATTGGTTATCGCTGTTACGGTGGACATCAGTTTTTCCACCACCAGCTCCAGTTCAGACCTCAGACCGGGATCTGCCTGATGCCTGGTATTCACTCTTTCCCGTGCTGTTCTGTCAATCCGGGTGCGGTAACTCAGTCCCGTTCCGGGTAGGCCCAGGTAGGCAAACGTTCCATTCTTTCCCACTGACAGCGAAGCTCCACGGGGGCCAATACTCAGGCTGGGGGCCCCGTTACTCAGGTTAACCCTGACCCCCGGGATAATGCTGATCGATTTACGAAATCTGAATCCCATATATTCTTCCTTAGTGCTGCTTAGAAACTGGAATAAGCCTGATTCCTTCCGGATTTTGCCCCGTAGTCAGACCGTAAACCTGTCCCCGTCCCAGGATCCCCTGAGCCCACCGGCGATGGGTGGCCGGTTCACACATCGCTCCCTGAGATTTGAAGACTGCCTGGGTGGAATTCAGAATTCGTAACGCATCTGAATGCTCACCAGGAGACACTTTAAGCGCCTCCTCTATGACACTAATCTGATCAGGATGAATGGCCGTTTTACCCACCAGCCCATGGGCGATATCCATAGAGAGTTCTCGTCCCAGAACGCCGTGATCGTCGATGTGTTCGCATACTGGTGCGGTAAGCGCAAAATCACGAGGAGCGAATACTGACACAAGCATTTTTATGACATAACCCATAGGAGTGTCATAAAGGGTCAGATCCCGTGGCCGTCGCAGAGACACGACGTTCATGAGATCGTTTCCGCCGATCCGCAAAGCGATTATGCGGTCACGGCAGTCATGACTCGAAAGTTCATTTGCCAGCGCCTGCATTTTAATAACATCATAGACTTCTTCGGTTTCAAGCGTTGGCATCATCATCAATGATGTTCCTGCCATGATGTCCCACCAAACCGGGAGCGTGGAAAGGGTGAATTTGGGCAGTACAAAACCATCAACTGCACTCAGGTCCAAATTAGTCGTTAACCATCCCCCCATATCAGTGTGACGTGGGCGGATAAATACCAGTGGGTACTTCTCATCATCGTTGACGGCTCTTGCGTGTCTCAATTGCTTCAAAAACAGTGAAAGATTCTGAATCGCAAGAGGGATGTCATGCTCGCTGACCGCATCTTCCAGGCAGACAACCAGAGAGCGTAGCCCCGGTATTTTCCCTTCCAGAACGACCTCAGCGATATCCTTGCGTGTGGCAGGCATATACAGCGTGGCACCGAGTTCCCATGGGTTGGGTTGTTTTTTCATCAGCGTACCTTTTTGATAATGGTAACCGCACGATACTGACCGAGCGTATCCCCGGCTTCCGTCACCTGGATACCTTTCTCTTTTGCCAGCCCAACCAGAAGAGAAACATCCGGGTCATCCATCTGGCGAACAAAAACATGATCAGGTACACGACGCAGAACCGCCCGCGTCGCTTCAGCGATACCCGGCTTAATGCGGTTAATGCTGTCCACCTCATAACGCGCAGCAAGGCTCTGGATAACTTTTCTGCTCAGCTGCCAGCGTGCGGCATTTTTCCCTGCGTCCCAGCCAGAAGCGGGAAGGGGTTTACCGTCAAGCTGTTCACGGAAATGTGCTACCGTATCCACCAGCATCTGGCTACATTCAAAAGACTGAAGGTGATCGCAAACCACACAGCCATGCAGGCCTTCTTCGGCCCAGACAGAGCGCGAAATCAGACCCGAGACAGGCGCGCCCATGATACCGAACGGGATAAGCCAGTCATCGTCACTGGCAGCAAGCCAGGCACATCCGCAGGGGTCAGCCAGCACAACCAGTCGAGGCTGCTCCGGATAACCGGGACGGTCCTTCAGTGTGCGGGATAATTCGCCGGTAATAGCTCCTTTTCCCGTCCAGCCGTCGACAAACACTATGCCACCAGTACCATGGCGTGATTCGATAAAATCAAGCGCCGCAGCATCAATACCCCTGTCGCGGATAATGCTGATCCCGTAGTGGAAAGACTGTTTTCCCATCGCACGCAGAGCCTGATGCAGCATGACCCCCAGTGGAACACCAGCTCTGACCAGGCTGACCAGGACAATGGGTTCATCGCCAGCACGACGGGCCAGTTCACGAGCAAGATAAGATACCTCCCGTGCCAGACGTGCAGCTCCCGAGTCAAGCGCACGGGTGAAAAGATCCAGGTGCCAGCGGGTCGGCTCTGGTTCCTGGCTTAACATGTCGGAATAATGCATTTTTCCTGACTGAATCAGTTCTTCCTTCAGGTCAACCGGTGTCATCTCCATGACAATGGGTTTCAGCAAAAAGTGAACATCGTCCGGTTTATAGGAACCAGAAAACGGGGCAAAATGCGACATCTTATTGCTCTCCAAAAATACGCTGTGATATGGCCTCGGCAAACTGACTCTGGCGTGGAAGACCAAACCAGCTGCAGAGTTTCATGAACCGATGGTCGCTCAGGCTGTCACCCAGCCCCATCACCGGGAAAACCCCGCGCTCCTGACGCAGTTTCTCCAGCAACCATGAAACGGCCAGCCCTTTTTCTACCGGGCAGGGTAACCAGGCAATGTTGTTGCTGTTACGGTGGATGTAAAACCCTTCGGTCGAAAAAACGCGCTCAATCTCATCCCCGACAGCGTTCAGTTCATCAAGCTTCGTGCTGTCGCGGTGCTTCATGACCAGATACACCGGCGTACCCTCATATTCGTAGTTGAGGCGTGCCCAGGCATTAATGCCTCGCGCATCCATGAGCTCGGTGATGATATGTTGCATTGATGTTAAGCGGTCGGCGTAGGAGGACAGGCACTCCAGCATATGGGCTTTCCAGTCGCTGTCTGGCGTACCATCTGGACGAAGGATCACCGCGCCATGAGTGGTCACGGCCCAGGAACGGAAGGGGATCTGTACCCGACTGATTTCTTCCGTACCTCTGGCCGTCACCGGAATGAGGTCCGCATGTTCCAGCAACCAGTCCACCAGCATGGCCTGCTCTTCGGTCATAAAACTGCGAGGCGTGAGGCTGCGATCCAGTGCGCCGGTCCGGAACGGTTCAAGGGCAAGTTCATCAACCATTTTTCGGCGGGTCTGGAACAGGGTGTCATCGAGGTCGCTGAAGACGACGGGCTTATTCATAGGTAATCACCTCTACAGTGGGAGCGACAGCGGAAAGCGCCTCAAGCAGTCGGGGGTCCACGCTGGAAGCTGGCGTTTCGCAACAAATCAGGATCCGGTCAAACTGCTGATGAGCAACGTTATAGACATAATTTGGAATACCCAGTCCGTAGTTATCGCTGAAAGCAATGGCGGACTGGATAGCATAACCAGTGGAAATCGGTGAGCGGGTCGTCGAACTGAACACGACCTGAGCACCTGCCGCTTCAAGTCGCTCAGCCAGCAGGAACGGCTCCCAGACAAATTCACCGGTGCCCAGTACCAGAATGTTTTCACCGTGCGAAACCTGAACCTGGAGACCCAGGTCACTCGCCGGTATCTGCATCCCGAGTCGCCCCCAGGATTGTTTGCCGGTGATCGGGATGTTCCCTCTGGAGGTCACATTTACCTGGGGCATGACAGGCAGCGTGGCATCCGGTTCGGGTGTCCAGCGCCAGTTGCCGGAGATGAGCGATACTGTATGTAGGGGCAGGGGGCTGTTCTGACTGAGTGCTTCTCCGCTCCAGTCAGTCAGCGTGACAGCAATAACCCGTCGTACCTTCCGGAGTGCACCCGATGCACGTAATGAGGCGAGAAGATTGAGGAACGTTTTCCCTGTCGTGGCTTCATCATCCACGAGCACTAATGTTTGTGCCTCCGCTACGGTTTGCCGCATGGCAGCAGAAACTGGATAGTAGATCAGGTGGTCTGTTGCATGGCTGTGCTCTTCTTTAAACTCGCACAACAGTTCGGCATCGACCGGATGGCGGGTTGATGTCAGATAAACACAGTCAGGGTGATGCTTGCGCACCTCATCAAACACTCCCGCCCCGAGGCCGACAGCCGTCTCAGCCATCCCGATAAATACCACCGGCCCGTCCAGAGTCCCGGGAAACTTATCCGCCAGCTGTGTATAAACATTGCGCATGACCAGAGGAGAGACAGGAATATGTCGACCCAGCACTTTACTGACAAACAGAAATGCGCGTTTTGGATTCCGCCGTTCGGCGATATCAAAGAGATCAGTAAGAGGATAATCGGTTTCCTCGCTGCTTACCTCAATTCGCCCACAGGATAATGTCTTTTGATAAACGAAATTACCATCAATTTCTGACATATCTGTCTCCATTAATCAATCCTGTTGGTCAATGATGCCGGATAGAGAATGACATCGGTAACAGAGCGGACGACTGCAGGTGAAAAATCAGTTTTCGCTGACTGCCTGACCTGATCATCATCCATCAGCCCAAGTGTATGGAAGGCATACAGACCCGGCAGATTCACGCCACTGTGCTGCGTATAACCGATACCACCTGATGGCCGCATGTTAATTTCCAGCAATAGTGGTTTGCCTTCGGCATTATGGCGTGTCTGTACATTGACCATGCCGTCTGCGTTCATTAGGCGGGCGCAGTTGATGGCAAGTTCAATCGCTTCCCCTTCATTTTCCAGATACTGAAGCACACCTTCTTTACGCCGCCCGATAGCGGCCAGGACCGTGCCTTGACTTACCACCATATCCACAGAGTATTCTGGTCCGGGTAAATAGGGCATCAGTACTTGTGGAGTAAAGCAGTCCATCCGGGCATGAGCAGCCAGATACTGTGATGGGTGGATAACACGGCTATCAGGATTGTTGAGAAAAGCTACCGGGGAAACATTGTCATCAAAACGCCAGAATCCCATGCCATAAATGCCTGTAACAGGTTTAATGCAGAGGCAATCAGAAGGGAAAGGGGGATGACTCAGCAGAGTACGAAGCTCGTCTACATTTTTTACCCGAACCGACGGGACAACCGGAAGCCCATTTTTTTCCATAAACTCGGAAAAAGTAACTTTTTCATCGGCTAATTCAAACCAGTGAGTCCCCGTTGACCCGGTAGTCAGGTGGACACCAGAACGTTGAATGTTTTCCCGGTGGCTTTCAAACCATTTACAGTTGCGACCAGTATGTATCGCATTAATACCATGAGCGTCAGTAATGGAATGAATAAAAGAAAGACGTTCTTCTTCGTTGTTAGGTTCGATCATTGAAAAATCGGAAACAGACAAGATCTCTTTCCTCTCGTTGCGATGAGAAGAAAAGATTTCAATATCATGATTTTCCTTTTCCGCAAATGATTTCACTCCAAGGATAATGTCTCGCTGGGAAGATAGCCCTTCCATAAACCAAATTTTCTTTTTCATTTTTTATAATTGTCGCCTGAAAAGCGGATGAGATTTTTGTAATACATGAGTCTAAGAACTGACCTGCGCCATGTCAATCATAATATGATAATCACTCGCTGTTTTTGACTTTCCGTTTAGACCACAAAAACCACTTAATAACAATAATATATATCAAACCACCACCTACCCGCCCAACGTAATTAAATGTAAATTCCAGAAACCCACCAGTTTTTACCTTGCGGGTGAACTTTGTCATGATATGATTTAGATGCATTCTGTTTGAAAATGAATTTTATAAAAATCCGGTCAATACCTTTTAAGGAATGAATATGGTTTCTTTAAGTAAAAACCAGACAGTATCACTCAGCAAACAATCCACTGCTCTCAGCCAGCTTCAGTTCGGACTGGGTTGGGATCCTGTTAAGAAAAAGGGATTATTTGGCAGCATTTTTGGTGGCAATGATTCCATAGACCTGGATGCAGGTTGCGTTCTTCTGGATGCCGCAGGTAATAAAATTGACACCATCTGGTTTCGTAAACTGAAATCCAGCTGTGGGTCTGTCGTCCACTCCGGCGATAACCTGACGGGTGAGGGGGATGGAGATGATGAAATCATTCGCGTCGATCTCACAAAATTGCCGGCAAATGTTGAATACCTCGCCTTTACCGTGAACAGCTTTCGTGGGCAGTCCTTCAACGATGTCGATAACGCCTTCTGTCGCGTCGTGGATCAGACCAATAAAGAACTGGCCCGCTATCAGCTGACGGAACAAGGTGCTCATACGGGTATCATCATCGCTTCCCTGCGCCGCAACAACGGAAACTGGGATTTTACCGCCCACGGTAAAGCAAGCAGTGGCCGCACAATCGACGATATGCAGCGCGATATCATCAGTACGGTGGTAAAAGCATGAATCTGACACCGGGGGGCAATGCCCCTTTAATTGCTCAGGATCTCCGCGTGAGGATCATTTCTGGTGGTCCTGTTGACGCTTCGGCGTTTCGATTATTCGCTGACGGGAAAGTTCGGGGTGACAGCGATATGGTCTTTTACGGGCAACCCCGTAATGAAGATGGTTCCATTAGCTTCAGTACTGAAGGGACCAATAGCGTTTTCACCGTTGATCTGTCCCGCCTCAAGCCCGACGTGCAGAAAGTCGCGTTCACCGTTACCTGTGACGGCAGCCATACAGTTTCCTCCCTGAATCATCTGTCCATACAAATTGAAAGTGGCAATACCTCGCTGATCAGTGGTCAGGTAGAACTGAGCGGTCGTCAGGAAGCCGCTCTGATCCTCGGTGAAGTCTATCGCAGGAATGGTGACTGGAAATTTCGTTTTATCGCCCAGGGCTTCAATGGCGGCCTGAAACCTCTCGCTGAGTACTATGGCGTCAACGTCGCGGATGAGCCAGCTCCAGTCACTCCGCCACCAGCGCCTCCGGCTCCGCCTAAAGTTAGCCTGAGTAAAGTTTCTCTGACCAAAGAGAAGCCTGCCATCAGCCTTGCCAAAAAAGACAATTTTGGTGAAATCCGCATCAATCTGAACTGGCATCGTGGCTCGGGTTCAGGCGGGTTACTGGGCGGTATGTTTGGTTCGAACAAAGCGATAGACCTGGATCTCGGTGCATTCGTTGAGCTCGCAGATGGCTATAAGTCAGTTGTTCAGGCACTCGGTAATGCTTTTGGTAACTATCACTCTGAGCCATATGTTCAACTGCAGGGTGATGATCGTACCGGCGAGGCTCTGGATGGGGAATGGCTACACATCAATGGCCGCGAATGGAAAGAAATTCGCCAGGTACTGATATATGCCTTTATCTATCAGGGCGTGCCCAGCTGGGACAAAACCGATGGCGTGGTGACATTACATGTTCCGGAGCAACCACCGATTGAATCGCGTCTGACTGAAGGTGATAACAAACGCACGCTGTGTGCGATTGCCCGTCTGGTCAACGAGAACGGTTCCATTCGTGTGGAACGTATTAACCAGTACTTCAGAGGCCAGGAGGAAATGGACCGCGCTTTTGGCTGGGGGTTTCGCTGGTCCAGAGGTTCCAAATAAACGCAATGATGAGGGTATGAGAATGAGTTTTTTCGACAAAGTAAAAGGGGCTTTGACCTCGGGTCGTGAGGAATTGACCCGCCAGGTAGGCCGTTACAAAAACAAGAAATTTATGCAGGGTACCGTCGCGGTATGCGCCCGTATCGCTGTTGCCAGTGACGGTGTCAGCTCCGAAGAAAAACAGAAGATGATTGGATTTCTGCGATCCTCAGAAGAGCTGAAAGTCTTCGATACAGCAGAAGTTATCGAGTTTTTTAACAAGCTGGTGACCAGTTTCGACTTTGATCTGGAAATCGGAAAAGGCGAAACGATGAAATATATCCTCGCCCTGAAAGACCAGCCAGAGGCAGCTCAACTGGCTCTTCGTGTCGGTATTGCTGTCGCTAAAAGTGATGGCAACTTCGATGATGATGAGAAGAGTGCTGTCCGTGAAATTGCCCGTTCGCTGGGTTTCGACCCGGCAGAATTTGGCCTCTGATAAACAACGGATAAAGGTACGATATGGTTTCCACTCACATCGGTTTTCCGGCTGAGACAGTGACGGTCTTTGTTGCGCTGTCGGTCGGCGCCATCTTTATTGACCTGTTCATGCACCGACATGACAAGCCAATTTCCCTCAAAAGCGCAGCCTTATGGTCCGTTTTCTGGGTTGTTGTCGCGATGGCATTTGCCGGTTTCCTTTTTGTGCATCACGGAGCCGAGGTTGCCAGCCTGTTTGTCACGGGTTATGCCCTTGAGAAGGTGCTGTCAGTTGATAACCTGTTTGTCATGATGGCGATTTTCTCATGGTTCTCAGTTCCGGACCGTTACCGTCACCGGGTTCTGTACTGGGGGATCATTGGCGCTATCGTCTTCCGGGGGATTTTCGTTGCGATCGGTACCGGTCTGCTTAGTCTTGGCCCTTATGTCGAGCTGATCTTTGCCGTTGTTGTTGCCTGGACTGCGGTCATGATGCTCAAAGGCGGTGGGGATGATGACGAAATTGAGGATTATTCTCAGCACCTTGCTTATCGCCTGGTTAAACGCTTCTTCCCGATTTGGCCGAAACTGTCCGGACATGCATTCCTGCTGACACAAAAAGAAGTGGACGCCGAACTGGCTAAGCCAGAAAACAAAGACGTATCTGTAGGGCGACTGAAAAAGGCAGCGCTTTACGCCACCCCATTGATGTTATGTGTGGCTGTAGTGGAACTCTCTGACGTGATGTTTGCCTTCGACTCTGTCCCGGCAATTATTGCAGTCAGTCGTGAACCACTGATTGTGTATAGCGCAATGATGTTCGCAATACTGGGCCTGCGTACTCTGTATTTCGTACTGGAAGCCCTGAAACAGTATCTGTCCCAGCTGGAGAAAGCTGTTATCGTCCTGCTGTTCTTCATTGCGTTTAAGCTGGGTCTGAACGCTACCGATCACATCTGGCACCATGGTTACAGCCTGTCTGCGACCACCAGCCTGTATGTTGTACTGGGTGTACTGGCTCTTGGTATTCTGGCCAGTGTCATCTTTCCGGAAAAGCCGGAAGCTGAAAATAAAGAAAGCTGATCTCAGCTGATTAATGATTAACGAAAGAGGATAAATAGATGAGCGTTTCACTATCTAAAGGCGGCAACGTTTCCCTGAGCAAAACCGCGCCAAGCATGAAAAATGTCCTGGTTGGCCTTGGCTGGGATGCACGCTCTACGGACGGTCAGGACTTTGACCTCGATGCTTCCGCATTTCTGCTGGCAGCCAATGGCAAGGTTCGTGGCGATGCAGATTTCATTTTCTATAACAACCTGAAATCTGCTGATGGTTCCGTTATTCATACCGGTGATAACCGTACCGGTGAAGGTGATGGCGACGATGAATCCCTCAAAATCAAACTGGACGCGGTACCTGGGGATGTCGACAAAATTATTTTCGTTGTCACTATCCATGATGCTCAGGCTCGTCGCCAGAGCTTCGGTCAGGTTTCCGGCGCATTTATCCGTCTGGTGAATGATGACAATCAGACTGAAGTTGCTCGCTACGATCTGACAGAAGACGCTTCTACTGAAACTGCCATGCTGTTTGGGGAGCTGTATCGTCACAACGGAGAATGGAAATTCCGTGCGGTTGGCCAGGGTTATGCTGGTGGACTGGCTTCCGTGTGCGCTCAGTACGGCATCAACGCGTCCTGATAAAAAGTAACTTTCTTACCCAAATCATTCGGGGGTGATGCCCCCGATATCCACGACCCGATATCTACGATTAGCAGGAGCAAAAAATGGCTGTTTCTCTCGTTAAAGGCGGTAATGTTTCTCTGACTAAAGAAGCCCCGAGCATGAATGTTGCTCTGGTTGGCCTGGGCTGGGATGCACGCGTTACTGATGGTCAGGCATTTGATCTGGATGCATCAGTATTCCTTGTTGGCGAAAACGGTAAAGTGCTGTCCGATTCGCATTTCGTATTTTATAACAACACCACCAGCCCGGATGGCGCAGTACAGCATCAGGGTGATAACCGTACCGGTGAAGGCGACGGTGACGATGAGCAGGTCAAAATTGATCTGACAAAAGTGGCCGCTGACGTTAAGAAACTCGTATTCGCAGTCACCATTCATGAAGCAGAAAGCCGTAAGCAAAATTTCGGCATGGTCAGTAACAGCTTTATGCGAGTGGTGAACAACGATAATGGCTCCGAGATTGCACGCTTTGACCTGTCAGAAGATGCCTCTACTGAAACCGCAATGATTTTCGGTGAACTGTATCGCCATGGCGCGGAATGGAAGTTTAAGGCTGTAGGACAGGGCTTTGCTGGTGGCCTGGCTGCGCTGGCAACCCAGCACGGCATCAACATCTGATAAACCAGTAAAACCAAACCCCGGCCTGTCCGGGGTTTTTTCTACCCGCTGAGTGATCCCTTTACCCGGTAACAAGGAGCCTAAATGCTATTACAATCAGGACAGAACATTCCGCTTCACACAGCTACCCTGACTCTCCGGCTTGATTATCCCCCCAGTCCTGGATTTCACAGTACCCCTGAGACTTGCCTGTTTATGCTGAATGCTGAGGAAAAAGTGACAGGCGATGCCGATTTTATCTTTTACAACAATCTGAGTGCTGCCGGTGGCAGTGTGAAACTCAACCCCGGTCACCAGCACGCAGTCGTTCATTTTGCGCTTGACCAGATCCCGGATACGATCCAGAAGATTGCAATCACTATGGTGATAGATGGCAGTGATACGATAAGCGGCCTCGTGCAACTGAAACTTTCTGCTGAAAGTCAGGCCACCTTTTTTGTCGATCTCAATGGCCGCACAGAAAAGGCAGTAATTATGGGGGAAGTTTACCGATACCAGGGCAACTGGAAGCTCAGGGCGCTTGGGCAGGGATTTAATGGCGGGCTTGAGCCTCTGGCAGTCAGCTATGGTGTGGACGTGGAACCTGCAGCAGAAGTTGTACCGCAACCAGCCCGGATCAGCCTTGAAAAGAAACTCGAAGGTAAAGCGCCTGCGCTTATCAGCCTGGCTAAGAAAGCCAGTATTTCACTGGCAAAACACAAACTGGATACCGTTGAAGCACGAGTCGCTTTTGTTCTCGATGCCTCAGGCTCTATGACCGGCCAGTTTAAAAAAGGACATGTACAGGCCGTTCTTGACCGTATAGCTGTCCTGTCTGTCCAGTTCGACGATGACGGCACAATGGATGTATGGGGCTTTGCTGAGCGTCACAAGAAATATCCTGACGTCACACTGGACAATCTTGACGGATACATTGCTGCCATTCAGAACACGGGTAAACGATCGGCCTGGGAAATCCTTCCCGGCCTTGGCGGGACGAACAATGAGCCGCCAGTCATGAATGAGGTTATCGATTATTTCAAGGACAGCACCTTACCCGTTTTTGTCGTGTGCATTACAGATGGCGGGATCAGCAAAACACGAGAAATTAAAGAGGCCATCCGCCGCTCAGCCAACTATCCTGTCTTCTGGAAGTTCGTGGGACTGGGCGGATCAAATTATGGGATTCTGGAGAGGCTGGACACCTTTAGCGACCGTCGCGTAGACAACAGCAACTTTTTTGCGATCGATAATTTTGCCCACATAAAGGACGAAGAGTTGTATGAAAAACTTCTTGAAGAGTTCAAAGACTGGCTTGGACTGGCAAAAAAGGAAGGCATTATCTGACTCATCGCCCCGGTAAGGGGCGATAGGCCTGCTGCCATAACGACACCTTTTAAAGTACGCAGAGCTAAACAGGGCTATACGCAGAGGTGATCGCTGAAACCCAACTTCACCCAGTAATTTAGACCCAGGAACACATCGGCAGGGATGAAAAAAACCCGCTCGGAAAAGCGGGCTGAAAGTAGGTATTCCAATGGTAACAGGTTGAAGCATACCTAATAGTCCGAGCTACCGATTTACCAGGATGCACTCTTTTTTTGGCCAGTTACAGTGGTTAAATGTAGAATATATGTTGCCTTTATGTAAAGAAGAGATTGCAGAACGATAAAGGGCAATTTTTATCTGATGATTAGCTTCGACGGAAGCTTACGACGGAAACCTTGATGGAAGTGACGCCAGTGAGGCTCAGTCGCTGCGGAAAGGAGTTCATAATCACCCCGCGTATCACCCCATGCCCGAAGATGATAGTCAGTCAGAGGTCCATATTCTTTTTCAAGCCGGATAATTTTCTGTGAGCACCTGCAATTATGACCACTGATTCTGCCGGTCAGAATGCCGTCTTTTGTCTCTAATTGTGTACCAATCAGTTTGATCCTAAGTTTTTCGGCAAAGGGTCTGAGTACAATTTCCGGGGACGCAGAACATAAGGTGACGATCGCGCCGGAAGTGACTTCATTCGCCACAGCAATCAAACCTGCCGGGCGCATGAGGCGATGCCAGTAGAGCTGACAGAATTCCTCTGCTTTAGAAGACACCCACTTTTCCTCAACACCAGTAAGAAAAGTTGTAATGAGCGTTTCTTTTAGCTCATCACGCGTCATCTGCTTACCCATGCAGCGTAACGTGGGCAGAGCCATGCTGACGATACGTCGCGAAAACGCCCGATTGCCAAAGGCAAACCGCAGAAAAGGGATAAAGCTATCATGCCGCGTTAACGTACCGTCAAAATCAAAAACAGAGAGCATGCGGGGCTGAATGACGTTCATCGTGATCTTATTCCGTTGGATAGTAGGTTACTTCTGCCAGCCGCTGCACTATACCACCAGGACGCGAATAACAGTAACCGCACGTAAGGTGCCGACATCCTGCTCGTGTCAAAATGAAGGGCAGGGTTCCAGGCACCTCCTGAGAAAAAAGTAACTTTTTGTGATTGTGTGCTCAGTAAAATCTGATGCGGTAACCCCATACTCTGGATCGGCGGAGGGCAGTATATTTCTGTTCCTTCACAAGTAATGAGTTCTGATCTCTGTAAACATACCTGTCACATTCAGCACGCTGAAACCGTACCCCGGAACTGTCTGGTGTCAGGACAAGTCCACCTTGTGCAGCATGTACGTGGAGAAGCGTATCCCCACCCGACACATTCAGATGTAGTGCAGGCACGCCATGATTGATTTCCAGTAATACACCTAAGCAAAGCTGACCTGTATCGTCCGCCACCTCGATTGAGGTCTGGTTATCCAGATGGTAGGTGGCCGTAGAGATTCTGCTATCCGCTTCATGGCAAACCGGTTCACCTTCAGGGATACGCCAGTCCGTCATTCGTTTTATAACAGGAGCACCGGCTCATCCTTTTTGCGCAGCTACAATAAGGAGAGTTTGCAGGGCAGCTCTGTCAGAGTTTCGGATCGCCCTGTCGAGGATAGTTTCCTGTCCCTCGTCTGCCCAGGCTTCAACATGATAATTTGACCATACGTTACGTTCAGTCGAAGGCAGGCGGTCATCAGATTCGATGTGGAGAATGGGGGTACACTCAATGTCTGAAAGATAGGGTTTTGCGACGTCACCATCCGTAATACCGTTGACCAGTCCACCACAGTGATAAGCAATAACCCGTCCAATATCCAGCATGAAGGCCTGGTGCGCCTCACGGGAGTCAAGCTCACCCAGCAGTTCAGGTTTAATAAGAAGACCGGTGACGATTTCAGCCAGTTCATTGGGTAATATTTGCTTTGTCATAATGCCTCACAAAAATAGACGTATCAGGGCAGGAGAGCTGCGGGATCATGCCCTGGCCAAAGGAAAATCACATGACGTTCAGGTACGATTTCATCACCCGGAACTCATCCGGAGTGATTGGTTTCATACTGGATTTTTTAATGGCAGAGCCAGAACTAAATTGTATTCCTCCTTCGGCATCTATTTCCCCACCATCGCGATAGTTAAGCTGTATCTCATCATATCTATGCGCTGCATTAACGCTGTCCGGGCAACGCAATATAAACGATACTGGATATTCAAATTCACCGACGACCTCTGTAAATTCACAAAAGAAGTATTTCATCTTCTCGGCGAAAGCTGTTCGTTCAGCCTCAAGAAAATTGTGTAGACCTGTCCACCGGATGAAATCCTTGCTCACGACACAAGCAGCGCCTCCAAACCCGTCAGGTCTTTTTGAGCTACTGCATGTAAAAGCAATTTTGAACTCTATCAATTCATTTCTGTCAAATGCAATAAGTGCCGCCTGAGCAAACAGCGCAGCATGTTCAGAATTGAAATCTCCGAGATCACTGTTAATAAGAAAACCTTCAGGGCATTTATCCCCGTCAAAATGCCAGTCCAGGTCTTCAGGAATATCTGCAACAGTTCTGAATGGATGGTTCAGGACACAGTGACGTACAATAATCTCCATTTCTGAGAGGCCGTTTGTGTTATCACATGAAATGAGTTTTTGAATAAAACTATCATCAGGTTCAAACAATTCATTCATTGCCTCAAGTAATATATCAGCTTGAGTAGGATTTGCTTCAATAAGACAAGCACATTCTGAATAATAGTCAGCCATGATAAACCTCATATCTGTTTAGATGAGTACGGTCGATTAGGAGTAAGACCATCATACTTAACCAAACCGGCTCATCAAGGGGGTATTTTCACCGGAAGCAATAATAATTAAGGTCAGGTTCATAAATTCTGGATAATAATAACCAACCCCTAAATGGCACAAAAAAACATGAAAACAGTGAGAAATATTGGGCTTGTAAATTTTAATTTTTCTGATTGAAGCTTTGTATTCTATCCAGCTTTATATATAAGGGATAATGGTAGCGCCGAAAAACAGACATTAAACTCCATAATTGTAATAGTGCTAAGAACATAATCAATCTCGTCCAGCAATTCAGCCAGTGTGTCACACCAGATATAGTCCTTTCTGTATGAAGTGATCCAGAATGATGACCACCATTCCTTTATCAGCAGGTAAATATTATTCGTTGTAAGTCCTTGTCCATGGGTATCGTTTCGCCAATTTTCTAACCAGCGTTTATGTTGACCTGGAACACAGAAAGACAGGTAAAGCCTGGATTTTGCAACATTGATTTCAAATTGATAATTCAATAGGTTAGATTCTTTCTTTCTCAGGCGTTCCACCCTTTGATCATGAATCCGGTCACGGTGTTCGCGTCGCTGAAAAACCCTGTTTTGTAACTCCGGGAACATGGAAACTGCCAGAGACCAGGAAAGAGGGAGAATAAAACACTCTCCACGAGATTCAATCAGAATATCGATAGCACGCAGGTATTCAACTTTAGTTGCTTCGCCACGAACAAATGGATCGTAAGTCGAATCGACCTTTCTCAAGTCATTCGAGTTAATTTGCGATTTACCTGTAAGCTCTTTAAAAAAGGCTTTGACGTAGGCCAGTTCTCCTGTTTTCCGTCCCAAAGCTCTGCGATTCTCCACAGAAGCAATAGAAGCCATTGCACATCGCTGGAAAGGGTTAATCGGGACAAGCATAGAGGATATCATTAATTACCATCCTTAGAGAATAGGAAGCACATAAAGACATATTATCAGTAATTATTTCACTTGCCAGTACCTATTTATATAATAGTGATTCTGAATAATATTCAAAAACATTTAATATTTTTCGGAGTCAACTTCAAACATGAGAAAGCAGCTTTTAGCACACCCATAAACCGGAAGCATATAAAAACAGTGAGCAAAGGGAGGGTTAAAGCAGTTACTAAGCCTTACATGAAAGGCTTAGTAAAGGAAATCAGGGATATTACTTAGTGATACAGCTTTCAACTAGTGAAGCAATGAATTTTCTTTCTGCATAACATCCTTTCATTGATTGCGGATCAAAAACAATATTATCAGCTTCGACATAGCGTAGCCTGTGGTATACAGACAAACGCGCTTCATTCCTTTTATGCTCTTCAAGTACCGGGGTGTAATCATGATCGGTCATTCCTATAACAAAGAAAGCACAAATGACAGATAGTCCAATGATAAAGAAGGGAGCATGTTCCAGGAAAGAAGACATTGTTTTAGATACGTTTACGTCAAAAATATCTACAACAGCATTACTGAATAAGGTAATAATTATAAGTAAAAACATTACACCGATAACACAGGAAATCCGGAGGACCATTTTTGTGTTGTCAGGCTCAGCAGTAACTTCATCAGGTGGTGCAAAGACAGAAGAACGAGTCGTCTTCTGCATTTCCGAACCGGCATAACCTCCGCCTCCCAGAATAACAGAGTCTCCCGAAATGCCACCCCCCAGTACTGAACCTGATCGTTCAGTGGTTGAAGTTTCCTTGAGATAAAGGGAGTTCAAAGGGATCCCGTCAGTTGGAGAATAATGAACTTTCATGATAGTCATAGTAAGGCTCCTGATTATTGATACTTTTATAGTACTTTGAGCCTGAGGACAATTTTCCCTTTAAAAGGGTGAAATCGCTATTTAACTATTTTTTTTACCGGGCACGAATGGATAAAAACCGTAGCTGTCCTGCAAAAGCATCCAATTACGAAAAAATTATGAATGCAACATGTTGACGAGAAAATCTGATGGAAAAAGTTTACCTGTCTGGTATTGTCAGGAAAACCGGCAAAGGTTTCAACTAACCAGGGGTGGTTTGTTGAATACGGAGCAGTAGCAGCCCCTTTGCCGGTTTGTCATCCTTTCATGCCTGAATCACTTTCCTTCCTGCTACCTGAAGACATCCACATACGATCTGCAAAAAAGAAGTCCACATTTCGTTATGGGAGTGAACTACTTTTTTCACGAAAAGGGGTTCTCTGGGCGCACAATACGTGACACCGTCACTTTTAGATGTAAGTGATTTAATATCATTGGATATAGTCACAATGGTAAATGTCAATAGCGATAAAATAACAGAAAAAAATTATAAAATTGATGCCTTTTAAATAAAACAAGGTTTCAATATATCGATATAAAAACCAACAAAAAGCATGAATTCAGGAATAACCAGAAGTGTGCTCATTTTTCCACCGCGCCAAGAGATGTATAACATCCTATTTACAGTTAGAATAATACTCATTATTCCATGTGTTAATTTAATGTTATCATCCGAAGTGGGGGTAACCAGCTTCTAAATCAGTCCAAAAGTTACTTTTCTAGTGGTTTTTGTTCAGGTTGCGCTACGCGAAATCTGAACAAAAACGGAGGGGTGAGTACGTCAGATTTCACGTAGCGCACGGCGACGAAAATAAAATTTCGTATGATTTCTGGCCGGTTAATTGATCAAAATTGAAATCGCAGGATGAAGTACAACAGGGCTGAAGCCTTTTATTCCAGAAAAGTGCTGATAGTTATAATAGGGCCGAAGCCCTTACTGAAGCATTTTGGCGTTAACTGCAGCCCTTATCGGGCAAATGGGGTAGGGGGCCAGCCGGTGCAACCCATGATGCCCAACCATCCTTTCCATATCGTTCATTATAGTAACTTTCTTTGATCGCCTTACGCGCCAAATATGAAGCAGTATCCATACCAAATACCTCAATAGGAAACAGTTCATGCCCCCCAATATCCGTCAGACAAAAATCTGGGAAAACATCATTATTAGAAGCATCGTATCTCAGGGGTTTGATAAATGACCTCTCATGCTTATGAAGATAATTTAGCATGGTCAGCTCATAACACGAGTCTGCCGGGATCCAGTTTTCATCAACATTCATCAATGCTATCTGAAGTGGTTTAAGATAGTATGTATCTTTCCCCTTAAATTTACCCAGATCACCTATAGCCATACAGATTACGTTACCTCCTGAACGCCAGTTTGCTATTTCAGAGCTGAATCTCTTCTCCAGTGATGCCCAATTCTCAGTATTCATCAGTACAACTGGAACACCTGAAAAAAATTTTATCGGAAGTCGTTTTGATGCATTCGAGTGTCTTTCAGGGTTATATTTAGATAGTACATTGAGGCAAATCAGACGCTCTTTATTCATCAGCGCCTCTGATGTCATTTTTATGTTTTTTGTCTCCTGAGGTGTCGAAGGATATGCACCTGCAAGTAAATGCATGGACAGCGGATGTGATGCGACTTTAATTTTTTCCGCAGAGTGGGTTATAAGGTTGAACACCTTGCCAGGATTACGTTTCCCGGCCATTTTCGGATACCAACGATTCAGACCGCTGTCATCCCACAGGAACTGGAGAAGACCCAGCAATGACATGCTATTCTGAGAAACACCACCTGATTTATTCCTGTTATCTATCGGTACGATCGAGGTCGACTCCGAGTCAGATGAGGCTAATGCCACGTCTAACCTAATTCCGTAGCCTCCATCTTTAAGGTCTTTGACGACACCTTGTGTATAGCATTTTAGACCTGAATTGTCTTTATCAAGCGTAAAGAAAATACAGTCAGGTGAATGTTGACTACCCGTATTCGGGTACCGTGCCAGGAAATAAGTATCACCGCCTGAGTGATATTTTACGGCAAGTGATTTTGGTCCTTTTCCTTTACAGGCACAGCTTACCTTCGCTTCTACCGAAGCATGCGCCCGTGACAATACGGCGTACCAGCTCTTTTTAAATTCTTCTTTTGTCTGGAAGTCTCTTGAATACCTTTTGCTGTCACCTCCATAAGATACAATCACATCATTAACAGTAGACATAAGCCCCCCTTAATTGATCTGAGCCGAGATGCGTTTTCATTCACCTCAGGTAATAATTTTCATATACATTGACACAATAGCATGTTGTTAATAAAGTAACCTATACTTTGAAAGTAACTTTTCAAAATCGTTGTGATTTCCCCCTCAAATCACATTTAATGATTATCATCCAGAGACAACCAATGATAAACATCCGGACAACTAGATTAGCCATTTTTCCACTGGCTGTTATCCTTTTATATTACCCACTAACTTCAATTGCCAAAACTTTCTCGGCGAAAGTGGTGCGTGTTATTGATGGTGATACAGTCCAGGCTTATGACGGTGCAAAAAATACAAGAATACGGCTCTATGGGATTGATGCCCCTGAAAGTAAGCAAGCCTTCGGGCAGAAGGCAAAGCAAACAATGATTCAGTTAGTAGCAAATCAGGTTGTTAATATTCAGGACCATGGGCAGGACGTCTATGGTCGTATGCTTGGCACAATCTATCTTAACAACAACGATGTTAACGCCATCATGGTCGCAAACGGTATGGCCTGGGCATATCGGTATCAGGGCAGGTTGATTGTTCCTGAATATGGACCTCTTGAACAAAACGCTCGAAATGAAGGGAAAGGTCTGTGGTCTGATCCGCACTCAATTGAACCACGTCAATGGCGAAAAGCGAATAATTAAGTAAGGAATCATACTTCCACTTTCACAATATCGAGCATTCTACTCCTAAAAAGTAACTTTTTAACGTGCGCTATTATTCATAAACAACACTGTAAAAAATGGGGGATTTATGGTCCAGATTCTTAATACAACAGGTTTAAACTATCATGTAGAGCAAACCATCGCTAATGCCGAAGAGCGCATTATTTTGATAAGCCCTTATCTGAAACTTAGCGCAAGAATTAAAGAGCTCATTGAAGACAAAAACCGTATGAAGGTTGATATTCGTATCATCTACGGTAAATCTGAACTTAACCCCAAAGACCATGAATGGCTTGTCAGTTTACCTTATGTTCGTTTGAGTTTTTGCCAGAACCTTCATGCTAAGTTTTATGCTAATGAAAATCAAAGCCTGATATGCAGCCTAAATCTATATGATTTTAGTCAAATCAACAATCATGAACTTGGGGTATTAATTGTAAAGGATGATGACCGTGACGCTTTCAACGCTTCTATCACAGAGGCCCAGCGGTTAATCAGGATCAGTACAGAAAATATTCCATCACCAATATCATTACAATCGGGTAGATCTGAGTTGCAAAAAACTCATGAGCAGAAGAGTGAACATACAAGAACATCTCAAAAAAATGATGAAAAACATAGTATGTTAACAGATCCTATCTCAACCGAGTCAGAGGAGAGAACAAGTAAAGAGGGGGATACTAACCCAGAACCCGCAAATAAATTAACCTCAACTAATTTAGCTAAACAAAATAAAATGGGTTTATCTGAAATGTATGCGGAATTAATGAAATCAGGATACCTCATAGAGAAAGACGGAAAATATGAGTTAACCCCTTTAGGTATTTCCATCGGAGGTGAGAGTAAACCCAATCGTTATAAAAAAGGTGAGTTTTATTTTTTATGGCCTTCTGATATTTCTCTCTAACAGAGTTAACTTTAATTTGCAGGGTGGTTTTTTTTAATCACCCCTTTAACATTTTTATGCAGCCTGAAATGTCTTAAGCAGTATCCTTTTGCAATCAAAAAATGTATTCAAATAGCATTGATTGTTTGCTTAATGACCTTTACAATTACAACATCTTTTTCACTTCACACAACGATAGAATCATAACCGGATAAAGATATTCCCGAGATGATTTTTTTCACGATGGTGAATTTACCAACAGGGCAGTATCAAGACCAAGGAACATACATTCAGCATGAGATAGACTCATTTTTAAGACTTTTCTCGATTGAGAGAATTGAACTTCCTAAACCACTTGCTGAATTTCTTTAATTAATTTAATGTTCTTATGTAATTGCATAACAATGTGCATAAAGAGGTAACTATGAGCGAGACATTACAGGTTCTCAATAACATCCGTACACTTCGCGCTCAGGCACGAGAGCTACCATTAGAAGTGCTTGAAGAAGTATTAGAAAAGTTCACTATTGTCGTCGCTGAACGCAGTGAAGAAGAAAAGGCGGCCGAAGCGGCTAACCGTGAGCGTTTAGAAAAACTCTCTCATTACCGGGAAATGATGATCGCTGATGGTATAAATCCGAGCGAACTGATGGACGCGGCCGTCAACATTAAAGTACGCAAAAAACGTGAACCTCGTCCTGCGAAATATGCTTACATAGACGATGCCGGTGAGCAAAAAACCTGGACAGGTCAGGGACGTACTCCGGCACCAATTAAAGCTCAGCTGGATGCAGGAAAAACTCTCGAAGATTTCCTGATCTAATACAAAATTTCTTTTTTTATTAACCACCTTACCAAGGTGGTTTTTTTTATCATCGTCATGCATTATCGTGGTTGGTCCGGCTGCAGAGAGATTACTATGTTAAACGATCATATTGAGACAGTTATGGATTTGTTTAACGGATCCAGACATCTAATCATTGCTGGTATTGTTCTAATTTATCTGGTGTTGATATGCCGTATAGTCAGTCATTATGAGGTTTATGCGGTAATGAACCGTAGACAGACATCATCCAGGGCTGGTAAGTATGAAGATGAGGACTCGGATTTAGCTAACCTTCTCATAAGCAAGAGTATGGTTTCTCTGTGGTTAAACGTCATTACATTAGTATTGATTACATTTTTCACTGTAATGATGTATGTGTCAGCCTGAGTTTGTTGTGATCATATTGGCATTTGGTATATCTGGCCATAGCCACACCAAACAACAAAGCGTGTAAAATCAACAACTTTGTCAAGGCTCAATTGAAATGTCCGTTATCCA
>NZ_KV793410.1:0-4029 GCF_001808475.1 Klebsiella sp. HMSC09D12
TAGCGGCCGCCGCGCGGCCGGTTACGGGGGACACTGAGCAAGCAGAAAGCCAACAAACACTATATATAGCGTTCGCCGGCAGCTGAAACAGCACTACATATAGTAGCGTAGCGGTAAAACTTGCCAACCTGACCATAACAGCGATACTGTATAAATAAACAGTGATTTGGAAGATCGCTATGAAGGTCGATATTTTTGAAAATTCCGGCGCCAGCCAGATACACAGCATCCCGTTTTATCTGCAAAGAATTTCTGCGGGGTTCCCCAGCCCGGCCCAGGGCTATGAAAAGCAGGAGTTAAATCTGCATGAGTATTGTGTTCGTCACCCTTCAGCAACTTACTTCCTGCGGGTTTCTGGCTCGTCGATGGAAGATGGCCGCATCCATGATGGTGACGTACTGGTTGTGGATCGCTCGCTGACGGCCAGCCACGGCTCAATCGTAGTCGCCTGCATCCATAATGAATTTACCGTGAAGCGGCTATTGCTGAGGCCCAGACCCTGCCTGATGCCGATGAACAAAGATTTTCCTGTCTACTACATTGACCCGGATAATGAGAGCGTTGAAATCTGGGGTGTGGTTACGCATTCCCTTATCGAGCATCCGGTATGTTTGCGCTGATTGATGTAAATGGCATGTACGCCAGCTGTGAGCAGGCATTTAGGCCCGATCTGGCAAACCGAGCGGTGGCCGTTTTATCCAACAACGACGGCAACATTGTGGCCCGTAATTACCTGGCGAAGAAAGCGGGCCTGAAAATGGGCGATCCGTACTTCAAAGTCAGACCCATAATTGAGCGTCACAACATCGCTATTTTTAGTTCTAATTACACTCTCTATGCCTCCATGTCGGCCCGGTTCGCGGCCGTAGTTGAGTCCCATGCAAGCCACGTCGAACAGTATTCAATCGACGAGCTTTTTGTTGACTGCAAAGGGATAACGGCCGCCATGAGTCTTGACGCTTTCGGGCGCCAGCTGCGCGAGGAAGTCAGGCGACACACCACGCTGGTATGCGGGGTCGGTATTGCCCGCACTAAGACGCTGGCGAAACTGTGTAACCACGCGGCAAAAACATGGCCCGCAACTGGCGGGGTGGTTGCTCTGGATGATGGCGCCAGACTGAAAAAATTAATGAGCATCCTGCCGGTTGCGGAAGTCTGGGGCGTCGGCCATCGTACAGAGAAAGCACTCGCCACAATGGGGATCAAAACGGTGCTGGATTTAGCCAGGGCAGATACGCGGCTAATCCGTAAAACGTTCGGCGTTGTGCTTGAAAGAACGGTACGGGAGCTGCGCGGCGAGGCTTGCTTCAGCCTGGAAGAAAACCCTCCTGCGAAGCAGCAGATTGTTGTGTCGCGCTCATTCGGCCAACGCGTAGAAGCCCTGGCGGATATGCAGCAGGCGATCACCGGATTTGCAGAGCGCGCAGCTGAAAAACTGCGTAATGAGCGGCAATACTGCCGCGTCATAAGCGTCTTTATCCGCACCAGTCCTTATTCAGTGCGTGATACACAGTATGCCAATCAGGCAACCGAAAAACTGACGGTGGCAACCCAGGACAGCCGCACGATAATTCAGGCGGCACAAGCCGCGCTGGCGCGGATCTGGCGGGAAGATATTGCGTATGCAAAAGCAGGGATCATGCTGGCCGATTTCAGCGGAAAGGAGGCCCAGCTGGATTTATTCGACTCTGCTACGCCTTCAGCTGGCAGCGAGGCGTTAATGGCTGTTCTCGATGGCATAAACCGGCGTGGCAAGAGCCAGCTGTTTTTTGCAGGCCAGGGCATCGATAACTCCTTTGCCATGCGCCGTCAGATGTTGTCACCTGATTACACGACAGACTGGCGCTCGATACCAACAGCAACCATCAAATAATTACCGGCGCCGCACGCGGGCCGGTCAACCCCTCAACCGGCCGAAACGAGTTTCGGCGCGGTTTCGCGGTTTTCGGTAAAAGGCGTTTCATCTGTATAAAAGATCAGCTAAATTATGTGTATTGCACAATACATATATGTGAGGTTAACAGTGAATTTGCCTACGCCCGAAACCTACGATGAACTTCAGAGAGCCTACGATTTTTTTAATGAGAAGCTATTCAGCAACGAGCTGCCGCCATGCCTGATAACGTTGCAGCGTGAGAAGCGAACGTATGGCTATTGTTCCTTTAAGCGTTTCGTCGGCCGTGAGAGTGGGGACACGGTAGACGAGATCGCTATGAATCCGGTGTATTTCTCGATCAGAACCATAAAGGCCACGCTTTCAACACTGGTGCATGAGATGGTTCATCAGTGGCAATTCCATTTTGGCGAGCCTGGCCGCCGTGGCTATCACAACAAACAGTGGGCGGCCCGGATGGAACGGGTAGGACTAATGCCTTCAGATACCGGCGAACAGGGAGGCAGGAAAGTGGGCCAGAGCATGACCCATTATATTATTGCCGGTGGCCCTTTCGATATGGCCTGTGATGAACTGCTGACAGGCCATTTCCGGCTTTCCTGGATGGACAGGTTTCCGCCTTACCAGCCTAAGCCTGGTGCTGTGCTAAGCCCCACAGGAAAAGGCTATATTGACGACGAGGAAGATGATAGCGAACACGAACTGGAAGAAGGGCGCGACCCGGTTGAACTCGACGACGAGATCATAGAGGCCATGCGATTTGTTGCCCCCCCGCCGGAGGCTCCAGTGAATAAAACTAACCGGGAAAAGTACAGCTGCCCGGTATGCCATATCAATCTTTGGGGTAAGCCGGGTATAGTAGTTTACTGCGGCGGTGAGCATTGCGAAAAGGCACAGCTGGTAGTTATAAAATAAAAGCCCGTAAGGGCTTTATTTCGGTTCGTAACGTTTCAATTCTTCAGGCTTTGATAACAAATATTGTATTTGCTTGTCGTGCATAGCGGTGTCGTAATCAAATTCAGGTGGGTAATACAATTCAGCGATATACCATTCTTGTTCTTTTTCACTACGTATCAATCCTGGTATTCTGTTTTCATCTTCAAACCAGAAGAATTTACCTTTCTTGTTGAATATGACATTTCCTTGCGGCATAAGATAACCTCGTTATTCAGCGACAGTATTTTTATTAACACTGTACTTCGCGGCTTCAGCTAAAACCTTTTTAGCCAGTTTTTCAGGAATCCAGACCTGAACGAGCTGAAGGGCTTCCCCATCTTCAGTATGCAACGTGGTGTTTTGATAAAGATCCCAGATACGTTTTGCTGTACTGGAAATATTCTGTTTAGAACGGCCTACTCGCGCTGCTACATCAGACGCTTTTTCACCCTTAACCAAAACAGAATAACCAATATCGGTTGTGATGTGTGCGAGCGTAGCCATGTGTGGCAATAGCTGTGTCCATTCTGCTTCGGTAATTCTGTTTTTCTGTGCCATCTGATTTGTCTCCGAATAAAACTGATACAAAGAGACTAGCGGCTTAAATGCTAAAAGTCAATACAAGTACGATTATTGTAAACTTGATTTTATGTTTGGGTGAGGCCCGGTGCGGCAGCAGCGCGGGCCTCGATGGTGCCGCGAAGGTGCTGGCGCCATGCACGGATTAAACCATGAACCGTGAAGAACTGCGAAACTTGTTTTCGCGGTTCTGAGGGGTTGACCGAGCCGCGTAGCGGCGCTGGTAAGCAAAGATGGAATCTGACTTATTCACTGCCCGTAGCGGGCTAATTACAGGATATATATGTATAGGAGATCGTAAAGGAAAAAACTACAGGATCACCTTACAGGTTTAGGGGGGGTCTGATTTATCCTGGTTTAGGGGGTCTGATTTATCTCAGCCTGGGGGGTCTGATTTATCTCGGTTGGGGGGTCTGATTTATCTCAATGGGGGGGTCTGATTTATCTTGGATAACTTGCTGAATTAACAGGGTTATTCACAGAAAGCGCAGAATGTGGATAAATTTTTCTTCCTGCCTGTGGACTGTCTGAGGATACCTTTATGAATCCCGCGCGCAGCTTAACGCTGAATAACTTGCCCTTTGTGTTATCCGTGGATTGCGCAGCTCAGCGGGGCGCTG
>NZ_KV793411.1:0-9150 GCF_001808475.1 Klebsiella sp. HMSC09D12
CAGCAAAAGTTCGATTTATTCAACAAAGCCTCATGGATTGATAATCCGCAAGGAACAATCCGCGGGCCGTTTATTATGACCCCGCCGCTGTTTCGCCTGAATGCCGGCGACGACTCCTCATTGCGCATTATTAAAACCGAAGGCAATTTGCCGGAAGATAAAGAGTCGCTGTTTTACGTTAACGTGCGGGCTATTCCGGCCCAATCGAAAAGTGAAGCGGAAAAAACCAACGCGCTGACCCTGGTATTTAAAACCAGAATAAAGCTTTTCTATCGCCCGGCGCATCTTAAAGGCGCCCCGCAGGATGCGTGGAAATCTATACAATATAAGCGAACGAATAATACCTTAGATATCTATAACCCATCCGCCTATTACGTGGTATTTGCCGGCATCGCATTGGGTAAAACAGATTTAACCAATCAGGTTGACTATATCGCTCCCGGCGAGCACAAACAAATTCCGCTACCTGCCGCATCGGGTAATACCGTGCAGTGGGCCGCCATCAATGACTATGGCGGTACCACGGCAAAAGAAACTCGGGTACTGCAATAACGCTTACGCAGGCAAGACGTAAATAACAATAAATAACGGATACGGGCAATCAGGGAATGCAAAGCAACACCACAGGGAAAAAAAACGTGCTGGCGCTTAAAAGCCTTGCTTACAGGGTCAGGCACGCTTTGCCGATGATGCTGGCCGGCAGCGGCCTGATATGCCATGTCGCGCAGGCCGACGACTTTTATTTCGATCCTTCGCTGCTGGAAACCAACAAAAGCGGCCTGCAAACGGTAGATCTATCAGCCTTCTCTCAGGACAGCGCCCAGCTACCCGGCGAGTATATCGTTGATATTTATATTAATAATAAGAAGCTGACGCAGCGTAAAATCCCGTTTGTCGCCGGAGATAACCACCAGCTTATCCCCCAGTTTACCGTCGGCCAGCTGCGCGAGCTGGGCTTTAAAGTTGATGAGATCCCGGCGCTGGCGGAGCTGGACGATGCAGCAAAAGTCACCAACCTCGCGCAAACGGTGCCGAACAGCAGCAGCGAGCTGGATCTCAACCACGGTAAGCTGAACATGAGCGTACCGCAAATTATGCTCTACCGCGATGCCAGAGGCTATGTTGATCCCTCCCGCTGGGACAATGGCATCCCGGTGCTGTTCACCAACTATAACTTTACCGGTTCAGAGAGCCGCTACGACGGCGGCGAGCGCAGCAGGCGCCAGTATCTGAACATGCAGAACGGCGCCAACCTCGGCCCGTGGCGGCTGCGCAACTACTCGACCTGGACGCACAACAGCGACACTTCGCAGTGGGACAGCATTAATACCTGGCTGCAGCGGGATATCAAAAGCCTCAAATCGCAGCTGGTGATGGGCGAAAGCGCGACTGACGGCAGCGTGTTCTCCAGCTATCAGTTTACCGGCGCGCGGCTCTATTCCGATGACAGCATGCTACCTAACAGCCAGCGCGGCTTTGCGCCGACGATCCGCGGGATCGCTAACTCCAGCGCTATCGTGACGGTTCGTCAGAACGGTTACACCATTTACCAGAGCACCGTGCCTGCCGGCGCGTTCGAGATCAACGATCTGTATCCCTCCTCATTCAGCGGCGATTTAGACGTGACGATTGAAGAGGCTGACGGTACCACGCGCCATTTTGTACAGCCGTTCTCCTCCCTGCCAATGATGCAGCGGCCGGGGCACCTCAAATATAGCGTCACCGCCGGGCGCTTTCGGGCGGCAGACTCGGAGGACAGTAAAGAACCGGAGTTCATTGAAACTACGGGGATTTACGGCCTGAGTAACACCTTTACGCTGTACGGCGGCCTGACGGGCTCCGAGGATTACCAGGCGTTAACTCTGGGTATCGGCGGTACGCTGGGAGAGTTTGGCGCCCTGTCGATGGATATTGGCCGGGCGGATACCCGCTTTGATAACGGCGACAGCGATTCCGGCTACAGCTGGCGCACCCAGTACATTAAAGATATTCCAGAGACCGGCACCAATCTATCGCTGGGCTATTACCGCTATACCAGCACTGGCTACTTCACGTTCTCAGATGCCAACCAGCGGGATATCGACGCCGGCGATCGGCAGAGCAGCGAAATCCAGTTCAGCATTAATCAGAATCTGTTTACCGGCGTCAGTTTTTACGCTTCCGGTTCGCAGCAGGAATACTGGGACAAAGGGCAGAAGGACAAAAACCTGTCGATTGGCCTCAGCGGCAACCTGTGGGGTGTCAGCTATAACGTCAGCGGCCAGTTTACCGACTATGCCGATCGCGACAGCGATCGTTCGCTGTCCATCAGCCTCAGCGTACCGCTGGACCGCTGGCTGCCGCACGCTAACGCCAACTGGCGGATCACCAGCCAGAAGGAGCAAGCGACCCAGCATGAAGTCGGAATCAACGGCTCCCTACTGGAAGATAGCCGTCTGAGCTACAGCCTGAAACAGCGTCAGAGCGAGAATAACGACAGCAACGGCAGCAGCCTCTACGGCAGCTATCGTTCCGCCTACGGCACCGTCAACGCCGGTTACGATTACAGTTCCGATAACCGCCAGATGAGCTATGGCCTGGCCGGCGGCATCGTGGCGCACGGCCACGGCGTCACCTTGTCGCAGCCGCTGGGTAACGCCTTTGCGCTGATTGATGCCGATGGCGCCTCTGGTATACGCGTCAAAAACTATCCCGGAATCGCTACCGACTACTTCGGCTATGCCGTGATCCCCTACCTGACCTCTTATCAGGAGAACCGTATCTATCTGGATACCACCATGATGCCGGATGACGTCGACGTCACCCAGACCATGAAGCTGGTGGTTCCGAGTCAGGGAGCGGCTGTGACCGCGCAGTTTAGCGCCAAAATTGGCCAGCGCGTGCTGCTGACGCTGACCGACAGAAACGGTAAACCGCTGCCGTTTGGCGCGATGGCCAGCAGCGAAAGCCAGCAGCAGAGCATTGTTGATGAAGGCGGCGTGCTCTATCTCACCGGCGTCAACGAACGGCCGCAGGCCTGGAACGTGCGCTGGGGGAATGAAGAGCATCAGCAGTGCCGATTTACGTTTAGCCTGCCCGCTAACGGTCAGCGCACAGCCTCCGTTATTCGGGCCACGACAACATGCCGCTAAGGAACAAAACACCATGAAAAACGCGATTTATCTTTTAACCGGCGGCATTGCTCTCGCCCTGTTTGCCGCAGCACCGGCACGCGCGGCGATGGGCGGCTGCGAAGCCGTAGGCGGGCCTGTTAATTTTACCACCAGCTTTGCCAACGACTGGACAAAAGAGCAAAACGTCGCCGGGACTTTAATAGACCTGACCTCCGGCACCACCTCTGGCGGTAGCTATAAAATGGTTTGCGACTGTCCTGCCAACACCGGGGTTAATCTCTACTATTCAACAACCACGCCGTTAGCTAACTCCGGCTATTCCGGATTTCAAAAATTAAATGACAGTCTGGATATTAAAACGGTGATTACCGATGTACCTGGCGTATCGGCGCTTACGGTTCCTACTAACATAAACTCACCGGCTAGAGGCGAAGGTTATTTTAAGGCTGCAAACGATAATGGCGTATGTAATGGGGATCCTGACGATCAGCGCGCCGGGGCATTTACCGTGGGCAGTAACATCAGCATTACCTTTCGCGTCTCCAGGCCTTTTTTAGGCCGGATGGAGATCCCCAGTACGCATATCGCCACCCTCCAGTCGGCATGGAGCAGCTCGACTGCTTATGCTAAAGGCGTATTTAAAGATCTTGCCGATATCTATCTCCAGGGCAGTATTACCGTACCGCAAAGCTGCAAGATAAACGAAGGCGATATTATTCAGGTCAATCTCGGTAATATTAACGCTTCACGATTTATCACCAAAGGTCAAAGGCCGGAAGGCTATACGCCAATACAATTTGATATAAATTACGATTGTGGTGATACATCCACCATTAAAAACACCTTATTCATGCAAATAGAAGGGGAGGATGTGGTCGATGATTACAGTCTGGTTGCCCGCCGTAGAGAATCCGATAACGTGCCAGACGTAGGTATTCAAATGGCTAACATAACTGTGAGTAATAATTTAATCCCTTTCCATAACGGGTTAATCACATTAGACTCATCAGGAATTGGTCATTCACGGATGCAAGCCTATCCTGTTAACCTGATCGGTGGACAGTTGCAACCCGGCCCATTTAAAGGTACGGCTACGATTACCGTTGTCGTAAGATGAGCTACATTTATATTTTTCTAAATTCTACATCCCCGATGGCCTGCCTGAACGAAATCAGGGATGTAGAAATACATATTAAGCCCTACGCTCCCTGCTGCTCCAGAGCATACTTATACAGCGCGTTTTTCTTCACGCCGTGAATTTCTGCGGCCAGGGCAGCGGCTTTTTTCAACGGTAGCTCGGCCTGCAGCAGGGCCAGCGTGCGCAGCGCCACCGCCGGCAGCGCCTCTTCCTGCGCTTTAAAACCCTCGACGATGAGCACCATCTCGCCTTTACGGCGGTTTTCATCTTCTTTCACCCATGCCAGCAGCTCGCCGATTGGCGCGCCGTGAATCGATTCCCAGGTTTTGGTTAGCTCTCGCGCCAGCACCACGTAGCGGGACTTGCCCAGTACCGTGCAGATATCTTCCAGGCTTTCCAGCAGGCGGTGGGTCGATTCATAGAAGATAATGGTGCGCGGCTCTTCTTCCAGCGCCTTCAGCGTATCGCGACGCCCTTTAGACTTCGCAGGCAGAAAACCTTCGTAGCAGAAACGATCCGACGGCAGCCCCGCCGCGCTCAGCGCCGCAATCGCAGCGCAGGGGCCGGGCAGCGGCACCACGCGGATATTGGCCTCGCGGCAGGTGCGCACCAGATGGTAACCGGGATCGTTAATCAGCGGGGTTCCGGCATCGGAAACCAGGGCGATGTTTTGCCCCTCTTTTAGCTTCGCCACCAGCGTTTCCGCTTTTTGCTGCTCGTTATGGTCATGAAGCGCAAATAACCGGGCGTTAATCGCAAAATGCTGCAGCAGCAAACCGGTATGGCGGGTATCCTCGGCCGCAACTAAATCAACGGCTTGCAACACTTCCAGAGCGCGTTGCGTGATATCAGACAGATTCCCTATCGGAGTGGGCACAATATAGAGCTGTCCCTGAGAATTATCTGCTGATTCGTGTTGTTTCATTGTCTCGTCCGTATTGCCGAATTAATATTGAGCATTGAGCCAAAAAAATATCACTGGACACATATGGTACCGTCAACATTTCTTCGTTCTAAACCCGTGCGTTGTCTGCCCGTACTGCTGGCCGCTCTGATCTTTGCCGGCTGCGGCACCCACACCCCGGACCAAAGCACGGCGTATTTGCAGGGTACGGCACAGGCAGACTCCAGTTACTATCTGCAACAGATGCAGCAAAGCTCGAATGATAGCAAGACCAACTGGCAATTACTCGCCATTCGTGCACTGCTGAAAGAAGGTAAGAAACCGCAGGCCGTTGAGCTGTTCAACCAGCTGCCGTCCGGTCTTAACGCTGCGCAAAGTCGCGAACGGTCGTTGCTGGCGGTAGAAGTGAAGCTGGCGCAGAACGACTTCCAGGGCGCGCAGGCGCTGCTGAGCAAACTCGATCCGGCAAGCTTTGAGCAGAACCAGCTGCCGCGCTACTGGCAGGCGCAAATTGACGCCAGCCAGGGGCAGCCTTCGCTGAACCTGCTGCGGGCCCTGGTCGCCCAGCAGCCGCTGCTGAGCCTGGCCGCGCAAAAGCAGAAGAACATCGACGCGACCTGGAAAGCGCTCACCGCGATGACCAAAGATCAGGCCTACGCGCTGGTGATTAACGCCGACGAGAACGTTCTGCAGGGCTGGCTGGACCTGCAGCGCATGTGGTTTGATAACCGCAGCGATCCGACGATGCTCAAAGCAGGCATCAAAGACTGGCAGACCCGCTATCCGCAAAACCCGGGCGCGAAAATGCTGCCGACGCAGCTCGTCAATATGCAAAACTACCAGGCCGCATCGACCAATAAAATCGCGCTGCTGCTGCCGCTTAACGGCCAGGCGGCCATTTTTGGCCGGACTATCCAGCAGGGCTTTGAAGCAGCGAAAAACGGCGCGCCTGCCGTTTCCGGAAGCGCGGTGCCCGCCCAGGTCGCCCAGGCGGCGAATGTTGCCGATAGCGCAGTGGTAAGCCCGTCGCAGGCGGAAGTAACCGATCTGACGGCGACGAACAGTGCTCAGGCGCCGGTACAAACGCCAGCTGCCGACCAGGCGCAAGCTCAGGCGCCGGTCACTGCACCGGAGGCGACATCCGCCCCGGCGCCGGAGACCGCCAGCCAGCCGGTACAGGCACCGCAGACGCAGGCTGTGTCCGCCACCCCGGCTAACCCGGCCGCCGAGCTGAAAATCTATGACACCACCACGCAACCGATGAGCCAGCTACTGGCTCAGGTACAGCAGGACGGCGCGACCATCGTCGTCGGCCCGCTGCTGAAAGATAACGTCGAACAGGTCATCAAGAGCAATACCTCGCTGAACGTGCTGGCGCTCAACCAGCCGGAGAAAATCGAAAACCGGATTAATATCTGCTATTTCGCCCTCTCTCCGGAAGACGAAGCTCGCGACGCGGCGCACCACATACACGATCAGGGTAAACAGACTCCGCTGCTGCTGGTGCCGCGCGGCGCGCTGGGCGATCGCGTGGTTAATGCCTTTGCCAATGAGTGGCTGAAGCTGGGGGGCGGCACGGTACTGCAACAGCGTTTAGGTTCCACGGCCGAGCTGCGCGGCAGCGTTAACAGCGGTATTTCATTAAGCGGTACGCCGGTTTCTACCCTGCCGTCAGCGCAGGACAGCGCTCTGGGAAGCCCGAGCGATGTGCCGGTCAGCAGCACCGGCGGCGTCGACGCCGCTTACATCCTGGCGACGCCGGAACAAATTGCTTACGTCAAGCCGATGATTGCCCTGCGTAACGGTAGCCAGAGCGGCGTGACGTTGTACGCCAGCTCCCGCAGCGCCCAGGGAACCTCCGGCCCGGACTTCCGTCTGGAGATGGAAGGCCTGCAATACAGCGAAATCCCGATGCTGGCGGGAAGCAACCCGGCGCTGCAGCAGCAGGCGCTGGCCGCCGTTCGTAACGACTACTCGCTGGCGCGCCTGTACGCCATGGGCGCCGACGCCTGGTCTCTGGCCAACCACTTCTCGCAGATGCGCCAGGTGCCAGGCTTTGAGCTGAACGGCAATACCGGCGATCTTACGGCCACGCAGGATTGCGTGATCAACAGGAAACTGTCATGGCTCAAATACCAGGGTGGGCAAATCGTCGCAGCCAACTAAGTAAACAGACCGGCGATGCCTGGGAAATGCAGGCGCGCCGCTGGCTGGAGCGCCAGGGTTTGCGCTTTATCGCCGCCAATGTCCGCGAGCGCGGCGGCGAGATTGACCTCATCATGCGCGACGGTAGCGTCACCGTATTTGTCGAAGTACGCTATCGTCGCAGCGCAAGCTACGGCGATGCCGCTTCCAGCGTCACGCCGCAAAAGCAACAAAGACTGCTCAAAGCCGCGCGTCTGTGGCTCTGCCGACAGAATGGGAGCTTTGAGACTGTGGATTGCCGTTTCGATGTGGTAGCCTTCACCGGAAACGACATCCAATGGCTAAAAAACGCCTTTGGCGAATAGCGTATACCCAAAATAATTGGAGTTGCAGGACAAAGCACTTGTGCTTTGAACAGCGCTGGCGCTGGCCCCGAAGGGGCGAGACCGCAGGCCGAGTAACGCGGCAAGCGAGAAAGTCCCGATGAGCTGACTCAAGTCAGTGATTCGGGCGAACGAGCGTAGCCAACGCACAAGCAACCTGAAGTATGATGGGTAAAATGAATTAAGGGATCCCGTGCTCGACAGAATCAAAGCCTGCTTCACCGAAAGCATTCAAACCCAAATTGCAGCAGCGGAAGCACTCCCGGACGCCATCTCCCGTGCGGCTATGACGCTCGTACAATCGCTGCTGAACGGCAACAAAATTCTCTGTTGTGGTAATGGCACTTCCGCCGCCAACGCACAGCATTTTGCTGCCAGCATGATTAATCGTTTCGAAACTGAACGCCCTGGTTTACCCGCCATTGCACTAAATACCGATAATGTGGTCTTAACCGCAATTGCCAACGATCGCCTGCATGATGAAATCTATGCCAAGCAGGTGCGGGCGTTGGGACACGCCGGCGACGTACTGCTGGCGATTTCTACGCGCGGCAATAGCCGGGATATCGTGAAAGCCGTGGAAGCGGCGGTCACCCGCGATATGACTATCGTGGCGTTAACCGGTTATGACGGCGGTGAACTGGCTGGCCTCTTAGGGCAGCAGGACGTCGAAATCCGCATTCCCTCGCATCGCAGCGCGCGAATTCAGGAAATGCATATGCTCACCGTCAATTGTCTGTGCGATTTGATCGATAACACGCTTTTTCCACACCAGGACGATTAAGGAGAACACATGAAGGCTCTCTCGCCCCTCGCCATTCTGCTGTCTGCGCTACTGCTTCAGGGATGCGTTGCCGCAGCGGTAGTTGGCACGGCAGCGGTCGGCACCAAAGCCGCGACGGACCCGCGTACGGTAGGTACTCAGGTGGATGACAGCACGCTGGAGCTACGCGTCAACAGCGCGCTATCTAAAGATGAACAAATTAAGAAACAGGCCCGCATCAACGTGACCGCCTACCAGGGTAAAGTCCTGCTGACCGGTCAGTCTCCAACGCCAGACCTCTCCGCGCGCGCGAAGCAAATCGCAATGGGCGTAGAAGGGACAACGGAGGTGTTTAATGAGGTGCGTCAGGGCCAGCCGATCGGCTTAGGCACCGCCTCTTCGGATACCTGGATCACCACCAAAGTCCGCTCCCAGCTGCTGGGTACCGACCAGGTGAAATCCTCCAACGTGAAGGTAACAACCGAAAATGGCGAAGTGTTCCTGATGGGTCTGGTTACCGATCGTGAAGGACGCGCGGCGGCGGATATCGCCAGCCGGGTAAGCGGCGTGACTCGCGTCACCACCGCTTTTACCTATATCAAGTAAACGTTAACCCCCCGGCTTGCGCTTTGCTGAGCCGGGCTACGGGTTCATCGCCTGCTGTAAACCCGTAGCCCGGACAGGCGCACAGCGCCGCCTCCGGG
>NZ_KV793411.1:9170-84458 GCF_001808475.1 Klebsiella sp. HMSC09D12
TAGCCCGGACAGGCGCACAGCGCCGCCTCCGGGAAGGTCATCAGATTAAAGCCAGCCCGCCAACCACCGCGCCGCACAGCGCCACCATCACGCCGGTGAGCCACAGCGCCTTCGCCGGAAACGCTTTCCGCAGCATAATCAGTGACGGTACGCTGACAGCAGGCAGCGTAATCAGCAGCGCCAGCGCGGGCGCCACGCCCATACCTGCCAGCATCATCGTCTGCACTATCGGAATCTCCGCCGCTGTCGGAATAACAAACAGGCAGCCGGCAATCGCCATAGCAATCACCCAGAACAGCGTGTTATCCACCACCCCATCGGCATGAGGGAATAACCACACCCGCGCGGCTCCCAGCACCAGCACCGCCAGAATATAAACCGGGATAGTGTTCCAGAACAGCGTCCAGAGAGCGCGCAGCCAGCGGCTAAAGAAACCGTCCTGCACGGTTGCAACCGGCTGTTCAGGCACCGAAACCGGCTGCGTCGCCGCCTCTTTTACCCATTTCTGCACCAGCGTTGCGACCACCAGCACCGTCGCCAGACCAGCCAGCAGGCGCACCAGCGCAAACTGCCAGCCCAGCACAAAACCCATAAACACCAGCGTCGCCGGATTGAGCAGCGGATTGCCCAGCCAGAACGCCAGCGCGCCGCCCATCGAGGCCTGCTGTTTACGCATTCCTGCCGCCACCGGCGCGGCGCAGCAGGTGCACATCATGCCCGGCAGAGAGAATACGGTTCCCAGCAGCGTACCGCGAAAACGCGCCTGCCCCAGCGTGCGTAGCAGCCAGTCACGCGGGATCAGCACCTGAATCAGCGAACCCAGCAGCACGCCCAGGACCGCCGCTTTCCATACGGCCAGGAAATAGACCAGGGCGTAATCCCAGGCCGCAGCGAAAGGGTTAGCGTTACTGTTAGCAAGGATAGATTTGCCGATACTGTGCGTCTCTGCGGCGGTGAAGGCTTTGCCATAGTAGGGTTGCCATTTAACGAACCACAGACCAACGATAACGACGAGAAAAAAGAGCGCGGGCTTCCACCATTGAAACGGTGATGCCGCCTGAGATGAAGACTGACCAGCCATAGCATTCCCCGGGGAGTGTCATGATAAATTGAGGACATGAATACTACGCCTCCGGGGAAATTTTGGAAATCAGTAATCCCCCGAGCGTGCCGCCCTTTCGCGCAGCTGCGACGAAGAGAGAATTTGTACGCCCTCCTGCGTGGGCGATAGCGCCTCCGCGAGTAGCGCGCTCGCCACGTCCCGCGCCTCTATTGACTTCAGATTTCCCGGCAGCAGATTGAAAAGCGGCGCAAAGAGCGTTTCGCCGGCGCGTTTTTTTTCGCGCTCGCCTATCAGCATTGACGGGCGGGCAATGGTCAGGCGCGGCCACTGCTGCGCAATCAGCGCCTCTTCCATCTCACCCTTTACACGATTATAGAAAAAGGGCGAATGCGCATTGGCCCCCATCGCGCTGACGACCAGCATATGCTGCGCGCCCAGCTTTTTTCCCACCAGCGCGGTATCAATGACCAGCGTATAATCGGCATGCACAAACGCCTCTTTGCTACCCGCTTCCCGGCGGGTAGTCCCCAGACAGCAGAAAACGATATCTATCGGATCGACAACCTGCGCCAGGGCGTCCGTTAGCTGCGGATCGTGGGGGTTAAAGACGCCGGAGATATCGGCCAGCGGCCGACGCGTCGGGGCGGCAACGGACTTAACGCCCGGCGCGTTGAGTAGCATTCGAAGTAAGTGACCGCCAACTAACCCGGTTGCCCCCGTTATCAGTACCTGACTCATCGAAACTCCTTTGCAGATTTTTCTATGTTGCGATCCCAGCCTCATGTTCCAGACTTAATACTCTACGAGGTAATTATCCATCATCATCAGGGAAATGCCTCATTCCACACCAAAACACTGGAGGAAGAATGAGTAAGAAGATAGCCGTTTTAATTACCGACGACTTTGAAGACTCGGAGTTCACCTCACCCGCGGACGCCTATCGTCTGGCCGGTCATGAGGTCGTGACGATTGAAAAACAGGCGGGGAAGAAGGTAAAAGGGAAAAAAGGGGAAGCTGAAGCCGTTATCGATAAAGCCATTGATGACGTCACCCCTGCCGACTTCGACGCTCTGCTGCTACCGGGCGGTTATTCACCGGACGCGCTGCGCGGAGACGAACGCTTTGTCACCTTCACCCGCGATTTTGTGAACAGCGGCAAACCGGTATTCGCCATCTGTCACGGTCCGCAGCTGTTGATTAGCGCCGATGTGATTCGCGGGCGTAAGTTGACGGCCGTGAAGCCTATCATCGTCGACGTGAAAAACGCCGGTGGCGAATTCTACGATCAGGAAGTGGTTATCGACAACGAGCAGCTGGTGACCAGCAGAACCCCGGACGACCTGCCGGCGTTTAATCGAGAAGCTTTACGTCTGCTCGGTGTCTGATTCACGCAGCCAGTGCAGCTTTTTACCAAAGCCCAGCGTGTTATCGGTGAACTTAAGCTCATCGGGGAGAATCTCCCAGACGGGCGCCGATAGCATGCGGGCAACCGGAAAACGGCTGACGTAACGCTTACGCATCGCCGCCTCTTCCTCCCCGGACAGGCGGCGAATTTGGCCTTTAAACTGGACTCCGCGGATCAAGGCGACGGTCTTCGGCTGGCCGTTTACCGTTCCGGCCACCCTGGCGCCTTTCCCGGTCATCTGGCCGTGGCGCGTTTTTTCATCGCTAAGCAAATAAAAGGCGACCTTTTCCGGGTCATAAACGTAAAAGGCATTGGCGCACCACAGCTCGTCATCGCGGGCGACGCACCAGGTCACGACATGCTGCTTTCCCAGCCAACGGCTGATAGCGGCGAGCGTATCCATCTTTACTCTCCAGTATGTTATGGTGCTCACACCTTAACATAGCGACCTCTGTACCGTGTGCTGGTTTCTCTATCTGATTCGTACCGCCGATAATCGCCTTTATACCGGGATTACTACCGATGTCTCACGCCGCTTTTGCCAGCACCAGGACGGCAAAGGCGCGAAAGCGCTGCGTGGGAAGGGAGAGCTTCAGCTGGCCTTCAGCCAGGAAGTTGGTGAACACTCACTAGCATTACGACTGGAGTATCGTATCAAGCAGCTAACGAAGCGCCAGAAAGAGCGCCTCGTTGCCGGAGACGGTTCGTTTGAGGCGCTGCTGGAAAGCCTCAGAAGCGGTTAAAGTGGTCGCTGTATTCGACCAGCCCGCTGACGCCATCAAGGGCGTTATCGGCCAGGCGGTGAACCTGGAAAGCATCCGCGCTATCCGGCCAACGGCAGTGCAGATTAAAACGCGCTGCGGGTTCAAAGCCCAGACGACCATAAAGCGCCGGATCGCCAAGGGTGACAACAGCGGCATAGCCAAACTCGTTCAGTGAATCGAGCCCTTCATAGACCAGCTGACGACCGATGCCCTGACCGCGGTAGCTTTCATCGACCGCCAGCGGAGCCAGTCCAACCCACTGCAGCTCTTCGCCTTCAACGGCAACCGGGCTAAAGGCCGCATAGCCCACGACCTGACCTTCGTCATCCGTCGCCACCACGCCCAGCGTGATCAGGCCATCTTCACGTAGGCTGTGCACCAGCTGCGCTTCCGCATCGCTGCCGAAGGTACGACGCAATAGCGCGTCGATTCCCGGTGCATCAATCCCAATTTCTACTCGAATCAGCATGCCTCACCTACCGATGTCTGTTCAGGTTTCTGCGGGCCTTTCAGGCCTGCTTCAACAAAGTCCGCCAGCTGCAGCAGCATAATACGCAGCGCCTTGGGCATCTGCTCCAGCTCAATGGCATCCATCAGGTTTTTTACATAAAGACCCAGCTCGGTATCGCCTTCGATAACCAGGCGACGCTGGAAGAACAACGTATCCGGATCCTGCTTGCGCGCCGCAATCATCAGCAGGTCGCTGGCGTCGGCGCTAAAGCTGACGTCCGCTTCAGCCTCCGGGCTGACCACCAGACGGCCGTTAATCACCGAGGTATACCACAGCAGGCCGATATCACGCACATGAATACTTAACCAGCGCCCCTCGAGAAAATCCAGTTCCCCATCCGCCAGCGCCTGGCGAAACTGCCAGCTTAATACTTGTTCCAGCACCTGGCGCTTGAGGGCAAAAGGCGCCAGCTTAACCGGCACGCTTATTAACGACGGGCCAAAGTGAACCAGTTGGGAACGCAGTTTATCCAACACAAGCTTTACTCCATGAATGCAATAGTTCCTCTATTGTGCCATATCAAATAAACGACATAGCGGCGTAAATCAACAAAATCACAATGTCGGGCCGCTGGTATTGATCCCGCCAATACGCTTTTAACTGCCTCAAATCAAAAATTGTCACCAGAAGGTTAACTAAAATCCCAGCTCATTAACCATCCAGCGTCCCTGACGGGCCGCGTTTTTCAGGAAAAATTATGGAGCTGCTCTGCCCAGCCGGTAACCTTCCGGCGCTTAAGGCGGCCATCGAAAACGGCGCCGATGCCGTCTATATCGGGCTGAAAGATGACACCAACGCCCGCCACTTTGCCGGCCTTAATTTCACCGAAAAGAAACTGCAGGAAGCCGTCAGCTTTGTGCACCAGCATCGTCGTAAACTGCATATTGCCATCAATACCTTCGCGCATCCTGATGGCTATGCCCGCTGGCAGCGCGCGGTAGATATGGCGGCCCAGCTGGGCGCCGACGCGCTGATCCTCGCCGATATCGCAATGCTGGAGTATGCCGCCGAGCGCTACCCGCACATCGAGCGTCACGTTTCCGTTCAGGCCTCGGCCACTAACGAAGAAGCGGTAAAATTTTATCATCGCAACTTTGACGTCGCCCGCGTGGTGCTGCCGCGCGTACTGTCGATTCACCAGGTCAAACAGCTGGCCCGCGCCACGCCGGTGCCGCTGGAGGTCTTCGCCTTCGGCAGCCTGTGCATTATGGCGGAAGGCCGCTGCTATCTTTCCTCTTATCTGACCGGCGAATCACCGAATACCGTCGGCGCCTGTTCGCCGGCACGCTTCGTGCGCTGGCAGCAAACGCCGCAGGGACTGGAATCACGCCTTAACGAAGTGCTGATCGACCGCTATCGAGATGGTGAAAATGCCGGCTATCCCACCCTCTGTAAAGGGCGGTATCTGGTCGACGGCGAGCGCTACCACGCACTGGAAGAGCCCACCAGCCTGAACACCCTGGAGCTGCTGCCGGAGCTGATGGCGGCAAATATTGCCTCGGTCAAAATCGAGGGCCGCCAGCGCAGTCCGGCGTACGTCACCCAGGTGGCGAAAGTCTGGCGTCAGGCGATCGATCGCTGCAAAGCCGATCCGCAAAACTTCGTGCCGCAGTCCGCGTGGATGGAGACCCTCGGTTCGATGTCCGAAGGGACGCAAACCACCCTTGGCGCCTATCACCGTAAATGGCAGTGAGAACAGCAATGAAATATTCATTAGGGCCGGTGCTTTATTACTGGCCAAAAGAGACGCTGGAAGATTTTTACCAGCAGGCAGCCAGCTGCAGCGCGGACACGATTTATCTCGGCGAAGCGGTATGCAGCAAACGCCGCGCCACCAAAGTCGGCGACTGGATCGAGATGGCGAAAGCGCTGGCGGGAAGCGGCAAACAGGTAGTGCTTTCCACCCTCGCGCTGGTGCAGGCGTCCTCGGAACTGGGCGAACTGAAGCGCTATGTCGATAACGGCGAATTTCTGATTGAAGCCAGCGATCTCGGCGTCGTTAACCTGTGCGCGGAACGTAAACTGCCGTTCGTCGCTGGCCATGCGCTCAACTGCTACAACGCCGTCACCCTGCGTCTGCTGCTTAAGCAAGGTATGGTGCGCTGGTGTATGCCGGTCGAGCTTTCCCGCGACTGGCTGGCGAACTTGCTGACCCAGTGCGACGAACTGGGCATTCGCAACCAGTTTGAGGTAGAGGTGCTGAGCTACGGCCATCTGCCGCTGGCCTACTCCGCCCGTTGCTTTACCGCCCGTTCGGAAGACCGACCCAAAGACGAGTGCGAAACCTGCTGCATTAAATATCCTAACGGGCGCGACGTGCTCTCACAGGAGAACCAGCAGGTATTCGTCCTCAACGGCATTCAGACCATGAGCGGCTACGTCTATAACCTCGGGAATGAGCTGAGCACCATGCACGGGCTGGTGGATATGGTCCGCCTGTCGCCGCTGGGCATCGAGACCTTTGCGATGCTGGACGCCTTCCGGGCAAATGAGAACGGCGCAGCGCCGCTACCGCTGACGGCGAACAGCGACTGCAACGGCTACTGGCGGCGGCTGGCCGGACTGGAACTGCAGAGCTGATTAACCGCTCACTTTGTTAATGGCTATCGCTGCTTTTTAATGCACTATTAAAGATGCAGCTTTTCTGGCAGGCGTATCGCGGATGCGCCAGGCTGGAAGAAGACCTTCAATCTGATGACTATGCTGTAGCAAAGTGAGCCTTTATGACTGACAAATCTGTTTCATTCTCGGTGCTCGACCTGGCGCCAATCCCGCAAGGATCTTCCGCAAAGGAAGCTTTCTCCCACTCTTTAGATCTGGCGCAGCTGGCGGAAAAACGCGGTTATCATCGCTACTGGCTGGCCGAGCACCATAATATGGTCGGTATTGCCAGCGCCGCGACCTCGGTGCTGATTGGCTATCTTGCCGCCCATACCACCACTCTGCATCTGGGCTCCGGCGGCGTGATGCTACCGAACCATTCGCCGCTGGTGATTGCCGAGCAGTTCGGCACGCTCAATACGCTCTACCCCGGTCGTATCGATCTCGGCCTTGGGCGCGCGCCGGGTAGCGACCAGCCGACCATGCGCGCGCTGCGTCGCCATATGAGCGGCGAAGTTGATAACTTCCCGCGCGATGTCGCGGAGCTGGTGGACTGGTTCGACGCCCGCGATCCTAATCCGCACGTACGGCCGGTTCCCGGCTATGGCGAGAAGATACCTGTCTGGCTGCTCGGCTCAAGCCTGTACAGCGCCCAGCTGGCGGCGCAGCTGGGGCTGCCGTTCGCCTTTGCCTCGCACTTCGCGCCGGATATGCTCTTCCAGGCCCTGCACCTCTACCGCACCCACTTCCAGCCGTCAGAACGGTTAGCGAAGCCGTACGCGATGGTATGCATTAACATTATTGCCGCCGATAGCGACAGAGATGCGGAATTTCTGTTTACGTCCATGCAGCAGGCGTTCGTCAAACTGCGCCGCGGCGAGACCGGACAGCTGCCGCCGCCGGTGCAAAATATGCATCAGCTGTGGTCCGCTTCAGAGCAGTACGGCGTTCAGCAGGCGCTGAGCATGTCGCTGGTCGGCGATAAAGCGAAAATCCGCCACGGGCTGGCATCGATCCTACGGGAGACCCAGGCTGATGAGATCATGGTTAACGGCCAAATCTTCGATCATCAGGCGCGCCTGCATTCATTTGATTTGGCGATGCAGGTGAAAGAAGAGCTGATCGGGTAGTGAGCAATGCGGCATTTTTGCCGCATTTTCAATTATTGATAGGTGGGTAATACGTTAAAGCTTGAGAGGAAATGCACGATAACGTTACCCAGCCCAAACAGCAGCACCAAAGCGATCATCGGCTTTCCACCCCAAACGCGAAACAATGGGCTGCCAAAACGTTTACGCGATGCGCGAGCCAGCAGCGCCGGTACAATTGCCGCCCAGATCGTCGCGGCCAGACCTGCATAGCCGATCGCATAGAGGAATCCGTTCGGCCACAGCAAGCCTCCCGCCATCGGCGGAACGAAGGTCAGTACCGCTGTTTTAAAACGTCCCAGCGCGGAGTCATCGAAGCCGAACAGATCCGCCAGATAATCAAACAGCCCCAGCGTTACGCCAAGGAATGAACTGGCAACGGCAAAGTTCGAAAAGATGACTAACAGCAGATCCAGGCTCCGGCTGTTCAGCACTCCGCTAAGCGCCTGGACCAGGACATCTATATTGCCCCCCTTCTGCGCGATGCCGATAAATTCAGGGCGCGGGATATTGCCCATCGTCACCAGCAGCCACACCACGTACAGACCCAGCGCCAGCAGCGTACCGTAAACCAGGCATTTCACGATTGTGCGCGGATCTTTGCCGTAGTACTTCATCAGGCTCGGCACGTTGCCATGATAGCCGAAAGATGCGAGACAGAACGGCAGCGTCATCAGCAGATAGGGCATATACGAGGCATTTTGTTCAGCCACGTTAAACAGCGTGGTCGGCTGGACGTGCCCCAACAGGCTGCCAAAGGTCAGAAAGAAGGTAATGACCTTAGCTCCCAGCACAATGGCCGTCATGCGGCTCACCGCTTTGGTGCTCAACCAGACGATAAACGCCACCAGTAGCGCAAAACCAAAACCGGCCGCCCTTGCCGGTACGTTCAGCGACATTTCGCTAAACGTATGGTGCAGGATCGAGCCGCTGGCGGAGATATAGGCGTAAGTCAGAATATAAAGTACAAAGGCGATCGACACGCCGTTAACCAGATTCCAGCCTTTACCGAGCAGATCTTTAGTAATGGTATCGAAGCTCGAACCAATCCGATAATTCAGGTTCGCTTCGAGGATCATCAACCCGGAATGCAGCATACAAAACCAGGTAAAAACCAGCGCCGCCAGAGACCAGAAGAACCATGCGCCGGACATTACAACCGGCAGCGAAAACATGCCCGCGCCAATAATTGTCCCGCCGATAATCACTACGCCGCCAAATAAGGACGGTCGGGTTGCCGTAGTGGTAAGTGTCGCCATTTGCCGAAATCTCCAGTCGAAAATACTTTTCTTGTTATCAACGTGACGCACTGTACCAGTACACGAGTACAAAGGAAATAAAAAAAGCCCCAATCGTTAAGATCGGGGCTGTATCGTTTACTTTACGTTAGCGGAAAGCGCTAATTATGCATCGCCACCGAAACGACGACGACCTGCGGAGTCGTCACGACGCGGCGCTGAAGCATCATCGCGGCGCGGCGCGCGGCCACCTTCGCGACGTTCACCGCTGAAACGACGACCTTCACCACGGCCGCCTTCGCGACGCTCACCGCCGAAACCACGACCTTCACGACGTTCACCGCCGCCGAAGCTACGGCCGCCTTCACGACGCTCACCGCCGCCACGACGTTCGCCGCTGCGCTCAGGGCGCGGCTGAGCATCGCCCAGCAACTGCATGTTCATCGGCTTGTTCAGGATGCGGGTACGCGTAAAGTGCTGCAGCACTTCGCCCGGCATGCCTTTCGGCAGTTCGATGGTGGAGTGAGAACCAAACAGCTTGATGTTACCGATGTAACGGCTGCTGATATCGCCTTCGTTCGCGATGGCGCCAACGATATGACGAACTTCAACGCCGTCATCACGGCCCACTTCAATGCGGTACAGTTCCATATCGCCAACGTCACGACGCTCACGCTTCGGACGATCTTCGCCACCGCGATCGCCGCGCGGGCCACGATCGTTACGGTCGCCACGACGTTCGAAACGATCGTCACGGTCGCGGAACTCGCGCTTAGGACGCATAGGCGCATCCGGCGGCAGGATCAGCGGACGTTCGCCCTGCGCCATTTTCAGCAGCGCTGCGGCCAGCGTTTCCACGTCCAGCTCTTCGCCTTCGGCAGACGGCTGGATTTTCGCCAGCAGCGCGCGGTACTGATCCAGATCGCTGCTTTCCAGCTGCTGCTGAACTTTCGCGGCAAATTTTTCCAGGCGACGTTTGCCCAGCAGCTCTGCGTTCGGCAGTTCAACTTCCGGAATGGTCAGCTTCATCGTACGTTCGATATTGCGCAGCAGACGACGCTCGCGGTTCTCAACGAACAGCAGCGCGCGGCCAGCGCGACCCGCACGACCGGTACGGCCGATACGGTGAACGTAAGACTCGGAATCCATCGGGATATCGTAGTTAACCACCAGGCTAATACGCTCAACGTCCAGGCCACGAGCCGCAACGTCGGTTGCAATCAGGATATCCAGACGACCGTCTTTCAGACGCTCCAGAGTCTGCTCACGCAGGGACTGGTTCATGTCGCCGTTCAGCGCAGCGCTGCTATAGCCGCTACGCTCCAGCGCTTCGGCCACTTCCAGGGTCGCATTTTTGGTACGAACGAAGATAATCGCCGCATCAAAATCTTCCGCTTCCAGGAAACGCACCAGCGCTTCGTTTTTACGCATACCGTAAGCAGTCCAGTAGCTCTGGCTGATGTCCGGGCGAGTCGTGACGCTGGACTGGATGCGCACTTCCTGCGGCTCTTTCATAAAGCGGCGGGTAATACGACGAATCGCTTCCGGCATGGTGGCAGAGAACAGAGCGGTCTGATGACCCTCCGGGATCTGCGCCATAATGGTTTCTACGTCTTCGATGAAGCCCATGCGCAGCATTTCGTCAGCTTCATCCAGTACCAGACCGCTCAATTTAGAGAGATCCAGCGTACCGCGTTTCAGGTGGTCCAGCAGACGACCCGGGGTACCGACAACGATTTGCGGCCCCTGACGCAGTGCGCGCAGCTGCACGTCATAACGCTGGCCGCCGTACAGGGCAACCACGTTTACGCCGCGCATATGTTTAGAGAACTCCGTCATTGCTTCAGCAACCTGTACCGCCAGTTCGCGGGTCGGCGCCAGCACCAGAATCTGCGGTGCTCTCAGCTCAGGATCAATGTTGTTCAGCAGCGGTAAAGAGAACGCTGCGGTTTTACCGCTACCCGTCTGGGCCATACCCAGAACGTCGCGGCCGCCCAGCAGATGCGGAATGCACTCAGCCTGGATCGGAGATGGTTTTTCGTAACCCAGATCGTTAAGCGCTTCAAGGATGGGAGCCTTCAGGCCCAGATCTGCAAATGTGGTTTCGAATTCAGCCATGTAGTACGTGTGCCTCAAAATTAATGGCGGCCAGTCTACATAACTCATCGTGAAAATTTACGGTAATTTTCATTGAAAAGTGTGAACCGGCTCAAAGTAGGTGTATTAACGAACAACAACGCCCTCACCCGCTAAGGTGATGGCAATCAAAAAAGGGCTGATGTGTTCGTCAGCTATTGCTGGTCCGATTCTGCCAGGTCATCTTGCTCCTGGCCCAAGAGCGATAATTCCAACAATGCGTATCGGTGCTCAACGTAGTTATGAACGTTGTTTGCGACCGCCAGTTTGAACAGTGCCGTAGCGCTGTCCTTGTCCCCCAGACTTAGGTAGTACTTACCTAAATAGAAGTTGGTTTCACTGAGATGCTCAGCGAGCGAGGTGTTATCCGTTGCGTCTGCCTTCAGACGGTCCATTAGCTCTTTTTCGCTAATGTCGCCAAGGTAGAACCCGACAATGTTCCATCCCCATTGTTCTTTGTCCGACTTGTTTAAGCGCTGTCTCAGTGCTTCAAGCGCCCGCTTCTCATCGAGCTGACGCTCGGCGAGATAAAGCCACAGGCTTCGGAAAGGATCATTGGGATCGTCTTGATAAAACGCCAGCAGATCATCTTGCGCTAACTTAGCACGACCGCCGTAATACAGAGCGATGCCGCGATTTAAGTGCGCGTAGTTGTAAGTTGGATCAAGCTCAAGTACAGAATCAAACGCTTCATAGGCAGCATCAAAATTGCCTGCCTGCGTTAAATAAATGCCTAAGTAATTGAATACTTCAGGCATATCCGGTCGGATTGCCAGCGCTTGTGAAAAATCATTTCGCGCTAATGCCCTCAGACCGAGACTATCATACAACACTCCGCGCTCATATAAAAGCTGTGCGCGTTCGTCATCGGTTAAAGCCCGACTGGCAAGAATTTGTTCCATGCGCGCCAGAATCACTTCCTGCTGCAAAGTCGGTTGCAATGGCACCGCGAGGACTGCGTCCTTACGCCAGGCAGAGTTGCTGCATCCTGCCAGCGTGAGAGCTGTCGCCACGAAACACCAGCGCAAAAAAGGCTTCATTTCCCACTCCCGAAGACAACGATTGGATGAACGTCCAGTTCCCCGGCTGCAAACAGGGCTTCCTGCCCGCAATGCGCCCTCCGCAATGCGGAGGGCAAACGGCAACCTTACTCGCCCTGCTGTTCGGCAGCCGGAGCTTCCGGCGCAGCCGCAGGCTGAGTTTGTTCAGTTGCTTCTTTGATGCTCAGACGGACACGGCCCTGACGGTCAACTTCCAGAACCTTAACCGGCACTTCCTGACCCATCTGCAGATAGTCGGTCACTTTCTCAACGCGCTTGTCGGCGATCTGAGAGATGTGAACCAGACCCTCTTTACCGCCGCCAATGGCAACGAATGCGCCAAAGTCAACGATGCGGGTCACTTTACCGTTATAGATACGGCCAACTTCGATCTCAGCGGTGATCTCTTCGATACGACGAATCGCGTGCTGCGCTTTGTCGCCATCGGTTGCTGCGATTTTGACGGTACCGTCATCTTCGATTTCGATAGTGGTGCCGGTTTCTTCGGTAAGCGCGCGAATAACGGAGCCGCCTTTACCGATAACGTCTTTAATTTTGTCCGGGCTGATCTTGATCGTGTGAATACGCGGTGCGAACTCAGAGATATCGCCGCGCGGCGCGTTAATCGCCTGTTCCATCACGCCCAGGATGTGCAGACGCGCACCCTTAGCCTGGTTCAGAGCAACCTGCATGATCTCTTTGGTGATACCTTCAATTTTGATATCCATCTGCAGAGCAGAGATACCTTCACGGGAACCCGCAACTTTGAAGTCCATATCGCCCAGGTGATCTTCATCGCCCAGAATGTCAGACAGTACGACGAAGTTGTCGCCTTCTTTCACCAGACCCATTGCGATACCCGCAACGGCGGCTTTCACCGGCACACCTGCGTCCATCAGCGCCAGAGAAGCGCCACAAACGGAAGCCATGGAGGAGGAACCGTTCGATTCGGTGATTTCAGAAACCACGCGTACGGTGTACGGGAACTCTTCGATAGTCGGCATCACGGCCAGTACGCCGCGCTTAGCCAGACGACCGTGACCGATTTCACGACGCTTCGGAGAGCCGACCATTCCCGTTTCGCCTACGGAGTACGGAGGGAAGTTATAGTGGAACAGGAAGGAGTCGGTACGCTCGCCCATCAGCTCATCGATGTTCTGCGCGTCACGTGCGGTGCCCAGGGTCGCGGTAACCAGCGCCTGAGTTTCACCACGGGTAAACAGTGCTGAACCGTGGGTACGCGGCAGAACGCCGGTACGAACGTCCAGACCACGAATCATATCTTTTTCACGACCATCGATACGCGGCTCACCGGCCAGTACGCGGCTACGCACCACGTTTTTCTCGATTGCGTGCAGGATTTCGCCCAGTTCGTTAGCGTCCAGGGTTTCATCTTCCGCAACCAGGGTCGCGATAGTTTCGGATTTGATCACGTCAACCTGAGCATAACGCTCCTGTTTGTCGGTGATACGGTACGCATCGCTCAGGCGAGATTCAGCCAGCGCAGCGACGCGCGCGTTCAGCGCGGCATCAACCACTTCCGGCTGCCAGTCCCAACGCGGTTTACCGGCTTCTTTCACCAGGTCGTTGATGTTCTGAATAACAACCTGCTGCTGGTCGTGACCAAACACGACCGCGCCCAGCATCTGGTCTTCGCTCAGCAGTTCAGCTTCGGATTCAACCATCAGTACTGCGGCTTCGGTACCCGCAACAACCAGATCCAGTTTGCTGGACTTCAGCTCTTCCTGGGTCGGGTTCAGCACGTACTGGTCATTAATATAACCCACGCGCGCGGCGCCAATTGGGCCGTTAAACGGAATACCGGACAGAGACAGCGCAGCGGAAGCGCCGATCATCGCGACGATATCCGGGTTAACCTGTGGGTTAACAGAAACGACGGTCGCAATAACCTGAACTTCGTTAACGAAGCCTTCCGGGAACAGCGGGCGAACCGGGCGGTCAATCAGACGCGCAATCAGGGTTTCGCCTTCGCTCGGACGGCCTTCACGACGGAAGAAACCACCCGGGATTTTACCAGCAGCGTAAGTACGCTCCTGATAGTTAACGGTCAGCGGGAAGAAATCCTGGCCTGGCTTCGCTTTTTTCTGGCCGACTACGGTAACGAATACCGCGGTGTCATCCATGCTAACCATAACGGCGGCAGTTGCCTGGCGCGCCATCATGCCGGTCTCCAGCGTTACGGTATGTTGGCCGTACTGGAATTTACGAACGATCGGATTAAGCAAAATTCTATCCTTTTATCTATAGATGATGTCAAATCCACGATAAGACATCGTATGACCCGATCTTCTGCATCCTCGCGACTAATGACAACCTTTACCCGCCCCTGCGAGTCAAGCCTCTCATTAGCCGCGCGAACCTCTGCATGAAGATCATTAATAGCAACAATACATGAGTTTTTAATGAATTGCTGCCGCCCGGTCGAAAAAAGGGGCCGTGAGGCCCCTTCTTCTGAAACTCGCAGAATTAGCGACGCAGACCCAGACGCTCGATCAGCGAAGAGTAACGTGCAACATCTTTACGTTTCAGGTAGTCGAGCAGTTTACGACGCTGAGAAACCATGCGCAGCAGACCACGACGGCTGTGGTGATCTTTTTTGTGCTCTGCAAAGTGACCCTGCAGGTGGTTGATCTGTGCAGTCAGCAGTGCAACCTGAACTTCAGTAGAACCGCTGTCGTTTTCGCCACGACCGAACTCAGAAACGATTTTTGCTTTAGCTTCAACGCTTAGAGACATTTTCGAACTCCAAAATTAAAAGAAAGAAAGGGTGCCGATCTCTAATTCAGCAACCCCTGATATAACGCTCGCAAATGTTAAAACACTTTGGCGGACGTTAAGCGGCGATATTCTACTCGCAGCAGCCTTTTATCGCAAGGAAAGCGCTCAGGCAGGGTATTCAACCACCAGACGACGAGGCGCCACGCGGCCTTCATCATCGATTTCCCCCATGCCAAGAAACTTCTCGTCATCACCTTCGGTGACGCGAACCAGCCCCTGCAGCGGCGCACCCGATGTCCGCACCGGATTACCGTTTTTAAAGTAGATGGCGGAGGTTTCCGGAATATTCACCAGCGGGTAATCCGAAGCCGGGCTGTCCATCGGCATCAACAGCGGGTCCAACAGCTGGGCTGCCGGAATATCCTGCGCATTTGCTTGTTCAACCAGCGCCTGCAACTGCTCCAGCGTCACCATCCGTTCGACGGGATATTTACTGACCGCCAGGCGACGCAGGAAAGTGACGTGCGCGCCGCATCCAAGTTTCTCGCCTAAATCATCAATAATCGTGCGAATGTAGGTGCCTTTGGAGCAATGAATTTCCAGCTCAAGCTCCGTCCCCTCATGGCGGATAAACAGCAGCTCGTAAACCGTAATCGGCCGGGGTTCACGCGGTACTTCAATCCCCTGACGGGCATATTCGTACAGTTTTTTCCCCTGGTATTTCAGCGCCGAATACATCGACGGCACCTGCTGGGTTTCGCCACGAAAGCCATCGAGCGCGGCTGCCAGCTGCTCAGGACTAAAAGTCAGCGGACGTTCTTCCACCACCTGGCCGTCGGCATCAGAGGTATCGGTGCGCTGGCCAAGTTTAGCAATCACGCGGTAGCGCTTGTCAGAATCGAGCAGATACTGGGAAAACTTTGTCGCTTCCCCGAGGCAAATCGGCAACATGCCGGTCGCCAGCGGATCCAGCGCTCCCGTATGCCCTGCCCGGTTAGCATTATAAAGTCGTTTAACTTTCTGCAGCACGTCGTTGCTGGATGCGCCTTGCGGTTTATCCAGCAACAGTACGCCGTGCACGTCGCGACCGCGACGACGAGGACGACTCATTAGTCCTCCTTACTGTCGTCCGGGTTCACACGACGCTCATCGTCATGTTTCACCACGCTGGTCACCAGGTTCGACATGCGCATTCCTTCGACTAATGAATTGTCGTAGAAGAAGGTCAGTTCCGGCACGATACGCAGGCGCATTGCTTTGCCCAGCAGCGAGCGGATGAAACCAGACGCTTCCTGCAAAGCCTTGATGCCCGCTTTCACGGCGGCTTCGTCTTTGTCGTTCAGGAAGGTCACAAACACTTTGGCATAGGCCAGGTCGCGGGACATCTCGACGCCTGAAACCGTGGTCATCATGCCCAGACGCGGGTCTTTAATTTCGCGCTGCAGGATGATTGCGATCTCTTTTTGCATCTCCTGGGCCACGCGCTGCGGGCGACCAAATTCTTTCGCCATAATAAATTCTCCAGACAAATAAGGGGGCCACGCGGCCCCCTTTAATTTTGTATAACCGGGTGGCGCTGCGCTTCCCCGGCCTACTAAACGATTAATCGATGGTACGTTGAATCTCGATGATTTCGAACACTTCGATCATATCGCCAACGCGAACGTCGTTGTAGTTCTTAACGCCGATACCACACTCCATGCCGTTACGAACTTCGTTAACGTCATCTTTGAAGCGGCGCAGGGATTCCAGCTCGCCTTCATAGATAACCACGTTGTCGCGCAGTACGCGGATTGGGTTATGACGCTTAATCGTACCTTCAGTAACCATACAGCCTGCGATGGCGCCGAATTTCGGCGATTTGAACACATCACGGACTTCGGCCAGACCAATGATCTGCTGTTTCAGTTCCGGAGACAGCATGCCGCTCATCGCTGCTTTCACTTCGTCGATCAGATGATAGATGACGGAGTAGTAGCGCAGATCCAGGCTTTCCGCGTCGATAACTTTACGTGCGGATGCATCAGCACGAACGTTAAAGCCAACCAGAATCGCGTTGGAGGCAGCGGCCAGGGTTGCATCGGTTTCGGTGATACCACCTACGCCGGAACCGATAATCTTCACTTTCACTTCGTCAGTAGACAGTTTCAGCAAGGAGTCGGAGATCGCTTCCACAGAACCCTGCACGTCCGCTTTGAGGACGATGTTCACTTCGTGAACTTCGCCTTCGGTCATGTTGGCGAACATGTTCTCAAGTTTAGATTTCTGCTGACGAGCCAGCTTAACTTCACGGAATTTACCCTGACGATACAGCGCAACTTCACGTGCTTTCTTCTCGTCACGAACGACGGTCACTTCGTCACCGGCAGCCGGTACGCCTGACAGGCCGAGGATTTCCACCGGAATGGATGGACCCGCTTCCAGCACTTCCTGACCCAGTTCGTTACGCATCGCACGAACGCGACCATATTCGAAACCGCACAGGACGATGTCACCCTTGTGCAGCGTACCTTCGCGTACCAGAACGGTAGCAACCGGACCACGACCTTTATCCAGGAAGGATTCGATAACCGCGCCGCTCGCCATACCTTTACGAACCGCTTTCAGCTCCAGAACTTCAGCCTGCAGCAGGATTGCGTCCAGCAGTTCGTCGATGCCGGTACCCGCTTTAGCAGACACGTGGACGAACTGGCTTTCACCGCCCCACTCTTCCGGCAGAATGCCGTACTGGGACAGTTCGTTTTTAACGCGATCCGGATCCGCTTCCGGCTTATCGATTTTGTTCACCGCAACCACGACCGGCACACCCGCCGCTTTCGCGTGCTGGATTGCTTCGATGGTCTGCGGCATCACGCCGTCGTCTGCCGCCACAACCAGAACCACGATATCCGTCGCCTGAGCACCACGAGCACGCATAGAGGTGAACGCGGCGTGGCCCGGGGTATCCAGGAAGGTGATCATACCGTTGTCGGTTTCGACGTGGTAAGCACCGATATGCTGGGTAATGCCGCCCGCTTCGCCAGAGGCCACTTTCGTTGAACGAATGTAGTCCAGCAGAGAGGTTTTACCGTGGTCAACGTGACCCATGATAGTCACAACCGGTGCGCGCGGTTCCGCCGCAGCGCCGGTGTCACGGTCGCTCATTACCGCTTCTTCCAGCTCGTTTTCACGACGCAGGATAACTTTGTGGCCCATCTCTTCGGCAACCAGCTGTGCGGTTTCCTGGTCGATGACCTGGTTAATCGTCGCCATAGCGCCCAGCTTCATCATCGCTTTGATGACCTGAGAACCTTTAACGGCCATCTTGTTGGCCAGATCGCCAACGGTGATGGTTTCACCGATGATAACATCACGGTTAACCGCCTGAGCCGGCTTCTGGAAGCCTTGCTGCAGAGCAGAACCCTTACGATGTTTACCACCTTTACCGCCGCGAACGGCCGCACGGGCTTCTTCACGATCGGCTTTCGATTCAGCGTGTTTGTTGCCTTTCTTAGCCGGACGCGCTGCTTTCGCATTACGTCCACGGCCGCGACCGCCTTCAACTTCACGATCGTTATCGTCTTCAGCCTGACGCGCATGCTGAGAAGTTGTTACGTGATAGTCAGTGGTCTCTTCAGGCGTTTCTGGCGCTTCAGTCCAGTTCTTTTCGTTTTCTTGAGCCATACGGCGTGCTTCTTCCGCTACACGGCGCGCTTCTTCTTCAAGTTTGCGGCGTGCTTCTTCTTCCGATTTGCGCTTCAGCTCCGCAGCTTCGTTTTCGCGGCGTTGCTTTTCAGCCTGGGCGGTTTTGGTCATATCGTCGGTTTGTTGATTGCTCACTTTGTCTTTTTCCGCGGCTTCACGTTTCGCTTTATCGGCGAGTTCACGTTTCGCTTGTTCTGCGGCCTCACGTTCAGCTTTTAATTGCGCCTCGCGTTTGGCAGCTTCTTCTGCCTCACGACGGGCTTGCTCTTCCGCTTCACGCTGCGCCTGCTCTTCCGCGGCAAGGCGTTCGGCCTCTTGCGGATCGCGTTTCACAAAGGTGCGTTTCTTGCGGACTTCGATTTGTACCGACTTACTCTTTCCACCGGTACCCGGAATATTTAACGTGCTGCGCGTTTTGCGCTGCAGCGTCAGCTTGTCGGGCGCTGAGCCGTGTTCACGGTTCAGGTGCGTCAACAAGGTTTGCTTCTCTTGCGCGGTCACAGAATCATCAGCCGATTTGCGGATCCCTGCATCAGCAAATTGCTGTATCAGGCGATCCACAGAGGTCTGAATCTCTGAGGCCAGCGCTTTAATGGTCACATCTGTCATGCTGTTCCTTCCTGCTACAGTTTATTACGCTTCGTCGCCGAACCAACAAATATTACGAGCGGCCATGATAAGTTCTCCGGCTTTCTCGTCGGTCAAGCCTTCGATATCAGCCAGATCATCAATGCCCTGCTCGGCGAGATCTTCCAGCGTACAAACACCACGGGCGGCCAGGGTGAATGCCAGGGTGCGATCCATACCTTCCAGATTCAACAGATCGTCGGCAGGTTTGCTGTCTCCCAGGCTCTCTTCTTTGGCCAGCGCCAGCGTGGTCAGCGCGTTTTTCGCCCGCTCACGAAGTGCTTCAACGGTCGGTTCATCCAGACCGTCAATTTCCAGCAGTTCTTTCATTGGCACATAGGCCAGTTCTTCCAGAGTGGCGAAACCTTCTTCAACCAGCAGCGTGGCGAAATCTTCATCAATATCAAGATATTTAGTGAAGGTATCAATCGCTGCATGGGCTTCAGCCTGATGCTTAGCCTGGAGGTCATCAACGGTCATGACGTTCAGTTCCCAGCCGCTCAGCTGAGACGCCAGACGGACGTTCTGACCGTTACGGCCAATGGCCTGCGCCAGGTTGCCCGCTTCGACTGCGATATCCATGGTGTGCTTGTCTTCATCTACCACGATAGAGGCGACGTCAGCCGGAGCCATGGCGTTAATGACAAATTGCGCCGGGTTATCGTCCCACAGCACGATATCAATACGCTCGCCGCCCAGTTCAGTCGAGACTGCCTGAACGCGCGCGCCGCGCATACCGACGCAGGCACCCACCGGATCGATGCGCTTATCGTTGGTTTTAACCGCGATTTTAGCACGAGAGCCAGGATCGCGAGCCGCCGCTTTAATTTCGAGAACTTCTTCACCAATTTCCGGAACTTCAATGCGGAACAGTTCAATCAGCATTTCCGGCTTGGAACGCGTCACGAACAGCTGCGCGCCACGCGCTTCCGGGCGGACTGCGTACAGTACGCCGCGGATACGGTCACCCGGACGGAAGTTTTCACGCGGCAGCATGTCTTCACGCAGGATCACGGCTTCAGCGTTGTTGCCCAGATCCAGCGTAATGTTGTCGCGATTCACTTTCTTCACTACGCCCGTGATAATTTCACCTTCGTGCTCACGGAACTGATCAACGACCATTGCGCGTTCGGCTTCACGTACTTTTTGTACGATAACCTGCTTCGCAGTCTGCGTAGTGATACGGTCAAAGGTGACAGATTCAATCTGGTCTTCGACGTAATCGCCAGGATTCATGCTTTCATCTTCGAAACGCGCAGCTTCCAGCGTGATTTCGCGCGTCGGCTGGGTGACTTCTTCCACAACCAGCCAGCGACGGAATGTGTCGAAATCACCGCTTTTACGATCGATTTCTACGCGAACGTCGATCTCTTGTTCATATTTTTTCTTAGTAGCCGTTGCTAACGCACTTTCCAACGCTTCGAAAATTTTCTCACGCGGCAGCGCCTTTTCGTTGGAAACGGCTTCAACAACAGCCAAAATTTCTTTGTTCATCGGGGCCTTTCACCTCAATCCAGACTGTTAAAAGTGGGGAACCAGGTTCGCCTTCTGGATGTTACTCAGCGCGAACACTTCATCTTTGCCTTCGACGGTTACCGTGATCATCTCACCGTCTACCGCTTTGATAAGGCCCTGCCATTTGCGTCGGTTCTGTACCGCCATGCGCAAAACCAGCGAAACTTCTTCGCCGATGAAACGCTCATAGTGTTCGGCGGTAAACATAGGACGATCGAGACCAGGGGAAGAAACTTCCAGGTTATAAGCGACTGTAATCGGGTCTTCTACGTCCATAACAGCACTGACCTGGTGACTCACATCAGCACAATCATCAACATTGATGCCATCTTCACTATCAATATAGATGCGCAGTGTGGATGTGCGACCGCGAATAAATTCGATGCCGACCAGCTCAAAGCCAAGCGCTTCAACTGGCGCTGTGAGCATCTCTGTTAATTTTTGCTCTAATGTGGACAAACCCACCCCCAAGACATAAAAAAAGGGCGTATAGCCCAGTTATTCTGAAGTCAGATAACAAAAAACCCCGATAAATCGGGGCTTTAGATAACTGAACCCTGAGATCGCAACTGCGATCTGGAACACTTTCCAGAAGAATTCTTTCAAATTCGTCTACGAAGGACCCGGTCCTCACAGTATATTTGAAAAAGTACTTAATGGGAAAGTGGTTGCGGGGGCCGGATTTGAACCGACGACCTTCGGGTTATGAGCCCGACGAGCTACCAGGCTGCTCCACCCCGCGCCTGAAACGTGGCATATTTTACTCGTTTTGAGCAAAAGACGCAAATACTGCTGGGATTTGGTACCGAGAGACGGGACATAAAATCGTAGTGAATTGTATTGATACTTCATATATTTTGTCAACATGAATTTCACATAGCGGGTTTCGGTTCGTGCTGGTATTTCAGGGTTTTTTGGTAAAAAGCGGTTTCGCCTCTTCCTGTCACCAGCAAAAGATGATTAAATGAAAACTCACAATTAATGCATAAACATGCAATAAAGATTGTTGAGTCAAACTCACCACAGTCTCTCTAGCAGGGTTTTATTTTATGACGACGATTCTCAAGCATCTCCCGGTAGGACAACGTATTGGTATTGCTTTTTCTGGTGGGCTGGATACCAGCGCCGCGCTGCTGTGGATGCGTAAAAAGGGAGCAGTCCCTTATGCATATACCGCTAACCTGGGACAGCCAGACGAAGACGATTACGAAGCCATTCCTCGTCGTGCCAAAGAGTATGGTGCTGAAGGAGCTCGTCTGATCGACTGCCGTAAGCAGCTGGTTGCGGAAGGTATTGCTGCAATCCAGTGCGGCGCATTTCATAACACCACCGGCGGGTTGACCTACTTTAATACCACTCCGCTGGGCCGCGCAGTGACCGGTACTATGCTGGTTGCCGCGATGAAAGAAGACGGCGTTAACATCTGGGGCGACGGCAGTACCTATAAAGGCAACGATATCGAACGTTTCTATCGTTACGGCCTGCTGACCAACGCAGAGCTGAAAATTTACAAACCGTGGCTGGATAGCGACTTTATCGACGAGTTAGGCGGCCGCCAGGAAATGTCAGAATTTATGATTTCCTGCGGGTTTGACTATAAAATGTCCGTTGAAAAAGCCTACTCAACCGACTCCAATATGCTGGGAGCTACGCACGAGGCTAAAGATCTTGAGTTCCTGAACTCCAGCGTCAAGATTGTGAACCCGATTATGGGTGTGAAGTTCTGGGATGAAAGCGTCAAAATTCCTGCGGAAGAAGTCACCGTCCGCTTTGAACAAGGCCACCCGGTTGCGCTGAATGGACAGACCTTTAGCGATGACGTTGAGCTGATGCTGGAAGCTAATCGCATCGGCGGCCGCCATGGACTCGGCATGAGCGATCAGATCGAAAACCGTATCATCGAAGCGAAGAGCCGCGGCATTTATGAAGCCCCCGGGATGGCGCTGCTGCATATTGCCTATGAGCGTCTGCTGACCGGTATTCATAATGAAGATACCATCGAACAATATCACGCACACGGTCGTCAGCTGGGTCGTCTGCTGTATCAGGGGCGCTGGTTCGACTCACAGGCTCTGATGCTACGCGACGGCCTGCAGCGCTGGGTGGCCAGCCAAATCACCGGCGAAGTGACCCTTGAACTGCGTCGCGGCAACGACTATTCCATCCTGAATACCGTGTCAGATAATCTGACCTATAAAGCAGAACGCCTGACCATGGAAAAAGGCGACTCAATGTTCTCCGCTGAGGACCGTATCGGCCAGCTGACAATGCGCAATCTGGATATCACCGATACCCGCGATAAGCTGTTTGGCTACGCTCAGTCCGGACTGCTGACCGCCTCTTCCGCCACCGGCTTGCCGCAGGTGGAAAACCTGGAAAATAAAGCTAAGTAACATCCCTGAGAAAACAGTAAAGGCCGCGCAAGCGGCCTTTTTTATGCTGTGAAATCCCGACCCCAACTGAAGAGGAATATCAGCCGCTTATGCGACTGCGCACTTTTCTCTGGACGAAAAAAAAGACGCTTTTCAGCGTCTTTTTTCAGGAAATTGGTACCGAGGATGGGACTCGAACCCACAAGCCCGTTAGGGCACTACCACCTCAAGGTAGCGTGTCTACCAATTCCACCACCTCGGTACGGATACTACTTATCAGTGCGGGATGTCGCTGCTCGGCTGTGCCGGAGCTGTCGGCTGAGTTTGCTCAGTTTTCGGAGCGCTCAGGTTATCCCACTCACTTCCTTTGTTGGTCTTGTTGCTGTTGATATTACCCAGCGCCAGACTGATGATGAAGAACAGCGCAGCCAGGATACCAGTCATGCGGGTCATGAAGTTACCAGAACCGCTGGATCCAAACAGAGTGCCGGAAGCGCCTGCTCCGAAGGAGGCTCCCATATCAGCGCCTTTACCTTGCTGCAGCATAATCAGACCAACAAGGCCAATTGCTACAATAAGGAAAACAACTAAAAGAGCTTCGTACATAATCAACCTGTTCCTTGCGGATTCGCCGCATACCAAGTGCTTCGACCAATAAAGCGGGACGTATTAACGTTTCCCACTGAAGCGGGTGTGAATACTAACCAAAGCGAATGACCTTCGCAAGGGCAATTTCAACGCATTGTATCAAGTGCGGAAAAAAACAGCAAAAAGCGATTTTTTGTCGATTAAAAAGGCGGCAAGCGTCGCCTTTTTAATTACTTAGCCAGACAAATTACACGCTTTTTACGGCATCAGCGATACGATGGGCGAACTCGTGTACCTTTTCTTCATGCTCGCCTTCCACCATAACGCGAATCAGCGGCTCGGTGCCTGATTTACGCAGCAGTACGCGGCCACGATTGCCCAGCTCGGCTTCCACTTCTGCCGTGACCGCTTTTACGTGTTCATGTTCCAGTGGGTTACCGCTACCTTCGGTAAAGCGGACATTAACCAGCAGCTGCGGGAACATTTTCATTCCGCTACACAGATCGTGCAGGCTCATATGGTTACGCACCATCGCCGCCACCACCTGCAGGCTGGCGACAATCCCATCCCCCGTTGTGGTTTTGTCCAGCAGGATCACATGGCCGGAGTTTTCGGCACCGATGCGCCAGCCTTTCTCCTGCAGTTTTTCCAGCACATAACGGTCACCTACCTTCGCGCGAACGAAAGGAATACCCAGCTGTTTGAGCGCCAGTTCAAGCCCCATGTTGCTCATGAGCGTCCCGACGGCGCCGCCACGCAGTTGCCCCTGGCGCAGACCTTCGCGAGCTATGATGTAGAGGATCTGGTCACCGTCGACTTTATTGCCTTCATGGTCCACCATTATGACCCGATCGCCATCGCCATCGTAGGCAATACCCAGGTCGGCTTTTTCCTCCAGCAGGCGCGCCTGCAGAGCACGAACATCCGTCGCTCCGACTTCTTCATTGATGTTGAGTCCATCAGGCTCACAGCCCATGGCGATCACCTGAGCGCCCAGCTCGCGGAAAACACTCGGGGCGATATGGTAAGTCGCGCCGTGAGCGCAATCGACCACCACCTTCAAGGAGTTGAGGCTCAGCTCGTTCGGAAAGGTGCCTTTGCAAAACTCGATATAGCGGCCAGCGGCGTCGACGATACGGCTGGCTTTGCCCAGCTCGGCGGAATCAACGCAGGTCAGCTCTTTTTCCATTTCGGCTTCAATGGCTTCTTCAACTTCATCCGGGAGCTTAGTCCCTTCGATAGAGAAGAATTTAATGCCGTTATCATAGAACGGATTATGCGAAGCGGAGATCACAATTCCGGCCTCCGCGCGGAAGGTTCGCGTCAGATAGGCAATTGCCGGCGTTGGCATTGGGCCGGTAAAAGAAGCCGATAACCCTGCGGCAGCCAGGCCAGCCTCCAGCGCGGACTCCAGCATATAGCCTGAAATACGGGTATCTTTACCGATAATAATCTTGCGCGAACCGTGGCGCGCCAGCACCTTTCCAGCCGCCCAGCCCAGCTTTAAGACAAATTCTGGCGTTATTGGCGCATCGCCTACGCGGCCACGGATACCATCAGTACCAAAATATTTGCGGTTACTCATAACGTTTATTTTCCTTAGCGGCCAGGGTAGCTTCCACCACACGCAGCGCTTCTACCGTTTCTTTGACATCATGGACGCGAATAATCTGCGCGCCCTGCATTGCAGCAATGACTGCGCAAGCCAGGCTGCCATTCAGGCGTTCTTTCGGCCCGACATTAAGCAACTGGCCTACCATCGACTTACGCGACATACCGACCAGTAGCGGAAGACCGAAATGATGGAACTCGCTGAGTCGGGCAAGCAGTTCATAATTATGGGAAAGATTTTTACCGAAACCGAATCCCGGGTCGAGCAGCAATTTATCTTTTGCGATACCGGCCCGCTCGCAGCGCACAATATGTTCGACAAAAAAGCGTTCAACGTCAGCAAAGACATCCGCGTATTTAGGGGCATCCTGCATGGTCTTGGGCTGGCCCTGCATATGCATCAGGCACACCGGCAAGCCGGTTTCCGCCGCAGCCTCCAGCGCTCCCGGTTCGGTTAACGAACGGATATCATTGATGATATGCGCCCCCACGCGCGCTGATTCACGAATCACCTCCGGTTTAGAGGTATCAACGGAGATCCACACTTCGAAGCGCTGGGCAATGGCTTCTACCGTCGGAATGACTCGAGCGAGCTCTTCCTCAACGCTGACATCTGCGGCCCCCGGGCGCGTCGATTCCCCACCGATATCAATAATAGTCGCTCCGGCATTAATCATCAGATTGGCATGTTTAACGGCTTCTACCAGCGTATTGTGAGTCCCGCCGTCAGAGAACGAATCCGGGGTGACGTTAAGAATTCCCATTACATGGGGGTGGGAGAGATCGAGGGTTGAACCCTGGGCTTCAAGTTTCATCGCTATGTCCCTGAGTCAGAGAAAGATTGAAAAAGAAAAACCCCGGAGCAAACGCCCTGGGGTTTTAAAAGTACAACAGCATCAATGACGGCTAACTTATTTGTCGCCCAGCTGTTCTGACATGGTATTACCCGGGTTTGGCGTACGCGGTTCATCAACCGGACGCGGCGCACGAGGCGTGCCGTTATTGTCAGAATTGTTGGACGAACCCGGTTCTTCCCAGCCAGCTGGCGGGCGAACATCGCGGCGAGCCATCAGGTCATCAATCTGCGGAGCATCGATGGTCTCATATTTCATGAGCGCATCTTTCATCGCGTGCAGGATGTCCATGTTATCGTTCAGAAGCTGGCGTGCACGATTGTAGTTACGCTCAATCAGTGACTTCACTTCCTGGTCGATGATACGAGCCGTTTCATCGGACATATGTTTCGCTTTCGCGACGCTGCGGCCAAGGAAAACTTCGCCTTCTTCTTCGGCATACAGCAGCGGGCCGAGTTTGTCAGAGAAGCCCCACTGGGTCACCATGTTACGCGCCAGGTTAGTCGCGACTTTAATGTCGTTAGACGCACCGGTAGAAACATGCTCTACGCCGTAGATAATTTCTTCAGCCAGACGACCGCCGTACAGGGTCGAAATCTGACTTTCCAGCTTCTGACGGCTGGCGCTGATAGCGTCGCCTTCAGGCAGGAAGAAGGTAACACCGAGCGCACGACCGCGCGGAATAATCGTCACTTTGTGCACCGGATCGTGTTCCGGCACCAGGCGACCGATAATCGCATGACCCGCTTCGTGGTACGCGGTGGACTCTTTCTGCGCTTCCGTCATCACCATGGAGCGACGTTCCGCACCCATCATGATTTTGTCTTTCGCTTTCTCGAACTCAACCATCGAGACCACGCGCTTGTTGCCACGAGCGGCAAACAGCGCAGCTTCGTTTACCAGGTTCGCGAGGTCAGCACCGGAGAAGCCTGGCGTACCGCGGGCGATAATTGCCGCATCGATATCCGGCGCCAGCGGTACGCGACGCATATGCACTTTCAGGATCTGTTCACGACCGCGAACATCCGGCAGACCAACAACAACCTGACGGTCAAAGCGGCCCGGACGCAGCAGCGCAGGGTCAAGAACGTCCGGACGGTTGGTCGCCGCGATAACGATGATACCTTCGTTACCCTCAAAACCATCCATCTCAACCAGCATCTGGTTCAGCGTCTGCTCACGTTCATCGTGACCGCCGCCTAAGCCCGCGCCACGCTGGCGGCCTACGGCGTCGATTTCATCGATAAAGATGATGCACGGTGCCGCTTTCTTGGCCTGTTCGAACATGTCGCGCACGCGAGATGCGCCAACGCCCACGAACATTTCAACGAAGTCAGAACCTGAAATTGTAAAGAATGGAACCTTCGCTTCGCCTGCAATGGCCTTGGCCAGCAGGGTTTTACCGGTACCCGGAGGGCCGACCATCAGGACGCCTTTCGGGATCTTGCCGCCCAGCTTCTGGAAACGGCTCGGTTCACGCAGGTATTCAACCAGTTCACCGACTTCTTCTTTCGCTTCGTCACAACCGGCGACGTCGGCAAAAGTGGTTTTGATCTGGTCTTCCGTCAGCATGCGCGCCTTGCTCTTACCGAACGACATGGCGCCTTTGCCACCGCCGCCCTGCATCTGACGCATGAAGAAGATCCAGACGCCGATAAGAAGCAGCATCGGGAACCAGGAAATGAAGATAGAAGCCAGCAGGCTTGGCTCTTCCGGCGGTTCGCCAACCACTTTGACGTTTTTCGTCAACAGGTTATCAAGCAGCTTCGGATCGTTAACCGGAATGTAAGTCGTGTAACGGTTACTATCTTTCTTGGTAACGTTGATCTCACGTCCGTTGATACGCGCTTCGCGAACCTGGTCCTGATTGACCTCTTGCAGGAAGGTTGAATAATCTACCTTTCGGCCATTCGACTCGCTGGGCCCAAAGCTCTGGAAAACTGACATCAGCACAACGGCAATGACCAGCCAGAGTATTAGGTTTTTCGCCATGTCACTCAAGGGATTAACCTCTTATTACAACTGTGTTAAAAACAGCGTCAGGATACTCTATATCCCGCGTCTTTCAAACTTTCGTTTGAAATCTGCCGGTTATGGTTTACGCCCGGTCGCTACAATATACACTTCACGCGAACGGGCGCGAGAAGAGTCCGGCTTACGAACTTTGACCTTCGTAAACAGGGAGCGAATCTCTCTTAGATACTCATCGAAGCCTTCGCCCTGGAACACCTTCACTACAAAACTACCACCTGGCGCTAATACATCTCGAGCCATTCCAAGCGCCAGCTCCACCAGATACATGGCCCGGGGAATATCCACCGCCGGTGTTCCACACATATTTGGCGCCATATCGGACATGACAACTTGTACTTTACTGTCACCTACACGCTCAAGTAACGCTTTCAGGACTAATTCATCACGAAAGTCGCCCTGAAGGAAGTCCACACCAACGATTGGATCCATAGGTAAAAGATCGCAAGCAATGATGCGGCCGCTGTTACCGATCTGCGTAACCGCGTATTGCGACCAGCCACCGGGTGCAGCGCCGAGGTCAACTATCGTCATCCCCGGTTTAAAAATCTTGTCACTTTGCTGTATTTCATCAAGTTTAAACCAGGCACGGGAACGTAACCCCTTTTTCTGTGCCTGCTGAACATATTTATCGCTAAAGTGTTCCTGAAGCCAACGACTTGAGCTGGCAGAACGCTTTTTACCTGTCATTTAACATTCCCATTTCGGGTTCATCGTACTTCGCGACGTAAAAATCGACGCGGTAGTTTGGCGATATATGGGAGATGGCGGTAGAATGAACCGTTTTCAATCCCAACGTAAGCAAAAAAATACGATGAATCTGAGTACTAAACAAAAACAGCACCTGAAAGGTCTGGCACATCCGCTCAAGCCGGTAGTTATGCTTGGCAACAATGGTTTGACCGAAGGGGTACTGGCCGAGATTGAACAAGCGTTAGAGCACCATGAACTTATCAAGGTGAAGATCGCCTCGGAAGATCGCGAAACTAAAACCCTGATCGTGGAAGCTATCGTGCGCGAAACCGGCGCCTGTAATGTACAGGTCATCGGTAAAACGCTGGTTCTGTACCGCCCGACTAAAGAGCGTAAAATCTCGCTGCCACGCTAAGAATATCCTGGTTATCGACACAACTTTGTGTAAATCGAGGGTTTTCTGCGGGTAGACGAGCAAAATGCCATGCTCCGGACGTTGATAAAAGGCCGCTACGCGGCCTTTTTCCTTTCTTTACAATCCATCAACATCGTAGCGTTAAATTCGGATTAAAGGTACTCAACCTTGATAATTTCGAATTCAACTTCGCCGCCCGGTGTACGGATGACGACAACATCATCCTGTTCTTTACCGATTAAACCACGCGCAATCGGTGAGTTTACAGAGATCAGATTTTGCTTAAAATCGGCCTCGTCATCGCCGACGATACGATAAGTTTGCTCTTCATCGGTATCAAGATTCAGAACGCTGACTGTGGAACCAAAAATCACTCGGCCATTGTTAGGCATTTTGGTGATATCGATGACCTGCGCGTTAGACAGCTTCGCCTCGATATCCTTGATGCGTCCTTCACAGAAACCCTGCTGTTCGCGGGCAGCGTGATACTCAGCATTTTCTTTCAGATCGCCGTGCTCACGCGCCTCAGCGATAGCCGCGATGATTTCAGGGCGACGTACGGACTTCAGGAAATCCAGTTCTTCGCGCAGTTTTTCAGCGCCACGTAAGGTCATCGGAATAGCTTGCATTTGTTATACCTCTTTATCGATCCTTCATGGAGCAGACGCCGCTGCTCCGCAGCCGGTCAAGTCTTGAGCATGGCCGGAGCAAAAGAAAACCGACCCGGAAAGCGATCCCCAGGCCAGCAGCAATTTTCAATTTGATACGTATTTTAACCCGAAGTTCATTATGGGTCATCGTTTACTTTACAGGGCGTTGCACCGTAGTATGACGGACTGGTTTCAGGTTGTTAGCGCGAGATTATGCGATTTCCCAGATTTATCATCGGATTGACTGCCGGTATAGCGATTAGCGCTCATGCGGCGAATATTGACGAGTACATCAATCAGCTTCCTGCGGGCGCAAACCTTGCCTTTATGGCGCAGAAGGTAGGCTCCCCGACGCCGGAGATAGACTACCATAGCCAGCAGATGGCGCTACCCGCCAGCACCCAAAAAGTGATCACCGCGCTGGCCGCACTGCTGCAGCTGGGTCCGGATTTCCGCTTCACCACGACGCTGGAAACGAAAGGCAGCCTCAGCGGTGGCATCCTGAAAGGAGACCTGATTGCGCGCTTTGGCGGCGACCCTACCCTCAAGCGCCAGGATATTCGTAATATGGTTGCCACGCTGAAGAAAGCAGGCGTCCAGCGAATTGAAGGCAATGTTCTGATCGATACCTCCATTTTCGCCAGTCATGATAAAGCGCCAGGCTGGCCATGGAACGATATGACGCAGTGCTTTAGCGCACCTCCGGCGGCGGCGATTGTCGATCGAAACTGTTTCTCCATCTCGCTTTATAGCGCGCAAAAGCCGGGCAATTTGGCGTTTATCCGCGTGGCGTCTTATTACCCGGTGACCATGTTCAGCCAGGTGCGTACCCTCGCTCGCGGCTCTTCTGAAGCACAATACTGTGAGCTGGACGTGGTTCCCGGCGATCTCAACCGTTACACCCTGACCGGCTGTCTACCGCAGCGCAGCGAGCCGCTGCCGCTGGCTTTTGCCATTCAGGATGGCGCCAGCTATGCCGGCGCGATTCTGAAAGCGGAGCTGACCGACGCCGATATCACCTGGAGCGGTACGCTGCTGCGTCAGACGCTGGCAAACGAGCCGGGTACCGTACTGGCGAGTACGCAATCTGCGCCGCTGCACGATTTGCTGCGTATTATGTTGAAAAAATCGGACAACATGATCGCCGATACGGTGTTTCGCACCATTGGCCATGCTCGCTTCGGCGTGCCGGGAACCTGGCGAGCCGGATCCGATGCCGTACGGCAGATCCTGCGTCAGCAGGCCGGTGTCGATCTCGGGAATACGATCATTGCCGATGGCTCAGGCCTGTCGCGTCATAACCTGATCGCGCCAGCGACGATGATGCAGGTGCTACAGTACATCGCCCAGCATGATAACGCGCTCAACTTTATCTCGATGCTGCCCCTGGCTGGCCACGATGGCTCTCTGCAATACCGCGCGGGTCTGCATCAGGCAGGCGTTGACGGCAAAGTTTCGGCGAAAACGGGCTCACTGCAGGGGGTGTATAACCTGGCTGGATTCATTACCACGGCCAGCGGGCAGAAGATGGCGTTCGTGCAGTATTTATCAGGCTACGCCGTGCCTCCGGCCGACCAGCGTAACCGACGTATTCCGCTGGTGCGCTTCGAAAGCCGCTTGTATAAAGACCTGTATCAGAATAATTAAGCAAAAGGGCCGCATCTTCTGCGGCCCTTTTAGTTTACCCGGAATTAACGTTTATAGATGAATTCGACACCTTCTTCGTCGTCTTCGTCCCAATCGTCATCCCAATCTTCATCATCTTCCACTTCAGCTTCTTCAAGCTGCTGACGGTGGTAGTCATCCCACATAAACTCGACTTTTTCTGCGGGCTTCGCTTCTTCCGCATGCACTATCGGGTTTTCGATGATAAAGGTCATGACATCCCAGCACAGGTCTTTTACGCCCTGCTGGCTGGCGGCGGAAATCAGATAGAACTTATCTTCCCAGCCCAGCGCTTGGGCGATGGCTTTCGCTTTCTCTTCCGCCTCAGCTTTATCCATCAGGTCAATCTTGTTAAAGACCAGCCAGCGCGGCTTAGAAGCCAGTTTCTCACTGTATTTTTCCAGCTCGCCGATGATGATCCGCGCATTCTCAACCGGATCGGAACCGTCAATCGGCTCGATATCGATGAGATGCAGCAGTACGCGGCAACGCTCCAGGTGCTTCAGGAAGCGAATGCCGAGGCCTGCGCCTTCAGCTGCGCCTTCAATCAGCCCAGGGATGTCGGCCACCACGAAGCTCTTCTCGTTGTCCATACGCACCACGCCGAGGCTCGGTACCAGCGTAGTGAACGGGTAGTCAGCAACTTTAGGCTTCGCCGCGGAAACGGCGCGAATGAAGGTCGATTTACCCGCATTAGGCATCCCCAGCATTCCGACATCCGCCAGCAGCATCAGCTCCAGCTGCAGATCGCGCTTATCGCCCGGCGTCCCCATCGTCTTTTGGCGCGGAGTACGGTTAACGGACGATTTGAAACGGGTGTTGCCGAGACCGTGCCAGCCGCCTTTAGCGACCATCAGGCGCTGGCCATGTTTGGTCATATCACCCATCGTCTCGCCGGTGCCCTGGTCAATCACGCGGGTCCCTACCGGCACTTTCACCGTCACGTCTTTACCGCGTTTGCCGGTACAATCGCGGCTCTGGCCGTTCTGCCCGCGTTCGGCGCGGAAAGACTTCTCAAAACGGTAGTCGATCAGGGTATTCAGGTTTTCGTCCGCCTCGAGCCAGACATCACCACCGTCGCCGCCGTCGCCGCCGTCGGGGCCGCCTTTCGGGATATATTTTTCGCGGCGGAAGCTAACGCAACCATTGCCGCCATCACCTGCTACGACCAGGATCGTTGCTTCATCAACAAACTTCATTTTACTCTCCGTAAATCATTCGCCTGAGCGGGGGAGCGGCACAACCGCTTCTCGCTTACGCCACCGTCCCCAAAGACGGTGGCCGACGGCGGAATACATCGCGCCCGCAACCACGACAAACGCACCGAGATAACCCATCAGGTTCAACAGCGGTCTGGCGAAAACGTCGGGCCAGGCCAGTGATAATAAATCTGAAAATAGCAGCGTAAATAACGGCGTTAAGGTAATCAACGCGCTCACCTGCGCCGCCTGCCAGCGCGCCATGGCTTCCGCCAGCGCACCGTAGCCCACCAGGGTATTGAGCCCGCAAAAAACCAGACAGGCCAGCTGCCAGTCGCTTAATGCCAGCACCTGTGAAGGCATTGCTAATGGCAATAGCGATATCGTACATAAAGTGTACAGCAAAAAAAGGATTTGCTGCGATGCCAGACGGCGTAATAACACCTTTTGCGCGACGCCGTAGCTCACCCACACCGTCGCGGCGCCTACGCCGAAAATTACCCCCCATGTGTAGTCCGTCAGGCGGGTAAATATCTCAATCAGGCTGGTGTTAAAAAACATCACCAGACCGCTCACCAGCATTAGCGCTCCCGCAACCTGGGTGCCGCGCATTTTCTCTTTAAGGATAAAAACGCTGGCCACCATCATGCCGACCGGGGACAGCTGGCCAATCACCTGAGAAGCGGTGGGGCTGAGATATTGCAAGGAAGAGCTAAACAGAATGAAGTTACCGAACAAACCACCCGTCGCAATGACCAGCAGTATCAACCAGCGCGGCTTGCGAAAAATACGCAGCGGAGGCAGTTTTCTTTTCATGGCCAGAATGGCGCCGAGACCAATACTTGCCATCAAAAAGCGGTAAAACACCACCGTCGGCGGTTCCATCACTTCAAGAACCTGCTTCATTGCGATCGGCAAAGCGCCCCAACACATCGCCGTGGTGAGCGCTAAAATAATGCCGATGCCGGCCTGCTGCTTCATGCCCGTTTTCCCTGCAGAAAATTTTCCGGGTTTTCAATGTAAAAAGCCCCGCAACACGTTGCGGGGCTTTAATCCGTTACCGGACCACGAAAAACTTACTCAGCAACGATGCTGATGTATTTACGGTTGTTCGGGCCTTTAACTTCGAATTTCACTTTACCGTCTGCTTTAGCAAACAGAGTGTGGTCACGACCGCAACCTACGTTAGTGCCAGCGTGGAATTTGGTACCACGTTGACGAACGATGATGCTACCCGCCAGAACGGATTCGCCACCGAAACGCTTAACGCCCAGGCGTTTGGCTTCTGAATCGCGACCGTTACGAGTTGAGCCGCCAGCCTTTTTATGTGCCATTTAAATCTCTCCTCAGGTCTTAGGCGCTGATGCCAGTAATTTTCACATCAGTGAACCACTGACGATGGCCCTGCTGCTTACGGTAGTGTTTACGACGACGAAACTTAACGATTTTAACTTTCTCGCCACGACCGTGTGCAACAACTTCAGCTTTAATTACGCCGCCCTCAACGAAAGGAACGCCGATTTTAATTTCTTCACCGTTTGCGATCATCAGCACTTCAGCGAACTCAACAGCTTCGCCAGTTGCGATGTCCAGCTTTTCCAGGCGAATGGTTTGACCTTCGCTTACTCGGTGTTGTTTACCACCACTTTGGAAAACCGCGTACATATAGAACTCCGCTTCCGCGCACCTCTTCGTATGATTCAGAGTGCGCTATAAATATTCACAATAGGGCGCGAATATTACGCAAAACGCGAGCCTTTGACAAGAGCGATCAGCGATCAACGCAGAAAAAAAACACAACTTTCACTCCAGCGTTTATCTACGGCAATTTTTCAGTACAATCACATCTTCTTTTAATTCTGTCTTAATCCTTCTGTGATCCTATTCGGATACGCGATAACAGGACATTTGGCCCGGCTTTTGCGATGAATTTAGAAAAAATCAATGAGTTAACCGCGCAGGATATGGCGGGCGTCAATGCGACAATTCTTGAGCAACTCGACTCTGATGTTCAGCTTATCAATCAGTTAGGCTATTACATTGTTAGCGGAGGCGGTAAACGCATTCGTCCGATGATCGCCGTACTGGCCGCGCGTGCCGTTGGATATCAGGGCAACGCTCATGTCGCCATTGCCGCGCTGATCGAATTTATCCACACCGCCACCCTGCTGCATGATGATGTCGTCGATGAGTCTGATATGCGCCGCGGAAAAGCCACAGCAAACGCCGCTTTTGGTAATGCCGCTAGCGTGCTGGTTGGTGATTTCATCTACACCCGCGCCTTTCAGATGATGACCAGCCTTGGCTCGCTGAGAGTTCTGGAAGTGATGTCGGAAGCCGTTAACGTTATCGCTGAAGGCGAAGTGCTGCAGTTGATGAACGTCAACGATCCGGACATCACCGAAGAAAACTACATGCGGGTTATTTACAGCAAGACTGCCCGTCTGTTTGAAGCTGCAGCTCAGTGCTCCGGTATTCTGGCCGACTGTACCGCGGAACAAGAAAAAGCGTTACAGGATTACGGACGCTATCTGGGGACCGCTTTCCAGCTGATCGATGATTTGCTGGACTACAGTTCTGACGGCGAGCGACTCGGTAAAAACGTCGGTGACGATCTGAATGAAGGCAAACCTACCCTTCCGCTGCTGCACGCGATGCGGCACGGCAACGCCGAACAATCCGCCATGATCCGCGGAGCGATTGAACAGGGTAACGGTCGTCATCTTCTTGAAGCCGTGCTGGAAACCATGGCCACCTGTGGTTCGCTTGAATGGACCCAAAAACGCGCGGAGGAAGAAGCTGATAAAGCTATTGCCGCGCTTCAGGTCCTTCCCGATTCTCCATGGCGGGAAGCGCTAATTGGCCTCGCCCACATCGCTGTACAGCGCGATCATTAATTCCCGCCCTCCTTTCCCGCGTCAATCGCGGGAAAGTTCCAATAAACTCCTGTAAACTCAAAAGCTGCTTTATTTCTTGATATATTCCTAATATCCCATCCATTAAAAGAACTTGTTAGAACATTACTGGAACTCAAGGTATAGTCATTTTGTCGCCCATTAAGGACGAACGGAATGTTTAATACCAGGAGAATTTATGGATAAGTTCATCGACTGGCATCCGGCGGATATTATTGCCGGATTACGCAAAAAAGGGACGTCGCTGGCAGCTGAATCGCGGCGTAATGGTTTAAGTTCTTCAACGCTTGCCAACGCGTTGACTCGTCCCTGGCCCAAAGGCGAGCTGATTATTGCGAATGCGCTGGAAACCGATCCGTGGGTGATATGGCCATCGCGCTATCACGACCCCCATACCCATCAGTTTATCGACAGAACGCAGATGATGCGTCAGAGGAAGAATAACAAGTAAAGCGAGGTTGCAGAAAACAGCCCCCGGACCAACGTCAGAGGGCTGCTGCTACAGGCTTATTCGCCTTTGACGCGTTCGATATTCGCGCCCAGCGCCTGCAGTTTGTCTTCGATACGCTCGTAGCCGCGGTCAATGTGGTAAATACGATCGACAATCGTCGTACCTTCCGCGATACAGCCCGCCAGTACCAGGCTGGCTGACGCGCGCAGATCCGTCGCCATTACCTGAGCGCCAGAAAGCTGCTGCACGCCGTGGCAAATCGCCGTGTTGCTTTCGATTTCCGCATGCGCACCCATACGGATCAGTTCCGGAATATGCATAAAACGGTTTTCGAAGATCGTCTCGGTGATCACCCCTGTTCCCTCAGCAACCAGATTCAGTAATGTGAACTGGGCCTGCATGTCGGTCGGGAAGCCCGGGTGCGGAGCAGTACGCACGTTGACAGCCTTCGGCCGGTTGCCATGCATGTCGAGGCTAATCCAGTCCTCGCCCGTTTCGATATCCGCGCCGGCATCACGTAGCTTCGCCAGAACCGCATCCAGGGTATCGGGCTGAGCATTGCGGCACAGAATCTTACCGCCAGAAATCGCCGCTGCCACCAGGAACGTCCCGGTTTCAATACGATCCGGCAGAACGCGGTACACGCCGCCACCGAGGCGCGCTACGCCTTCGATGGTGATACGATCGGTACCCTGACCTTTGATTTTCGCGCCCAGCGTATTAAGGAAGTTTGCGGTATCAACGATTTCCGGCTCACGCGCGGCGTTTTCGATAACGGTCGTGCCTTCCGCCAGCGTCGCTGCGCTCATGATGGTCACGGTTGCGCCAACGCTGACCTTGTCCATCACGATATGCGCGCCTTTCAGACGGCCGTTGACCGACGCCTTAACATACCCTTCTTCCAGTTTGATTTCCGCGCCCAGCTGCTCAAGGCCGGTAATGTGTAAATCAACGGGGCGCGCGCCGATAGCGCAGCCGCCAGGCAGAGATACCTGACCCTGGCCAAAGCGGGCCACCAGCGGCCCCAGCGCCCAAATAGACGCGCGCATAGTTTTAACGAGATCATACGGAGCACAGAAAACGTCGACCGGGCCGGCATCAATCCAGACGGAGCCGTTGCGCTTAACGTTCGCGCCCAGCTGGCTCAGCAGTTTCATGGTGGTATCGATGTCTTTCAGCTTCGGTACGTTTTGGATCTCAATCGGCTCTTCGGCTAATAGCGCGGAAAAGAGGATTGGCAGGGCGGCGTTTTTCGCGCCGGAAATGGTGACCTCGCCCTGAAGGCGAGTTGGCCCCTGAACACGGAATTTATCCATTGATTCTGTTCTCTGTTAAGAATTCACATACGCTGCGGGGAACATCCCTACAGCTTATAAGCCATTAAGTTTGCGGTCTCGCGCCCACTCCTGCGGAGTAAACGCTTTAATCGACAGAGCATGGATGCGGTTATCGGCAATATATTCCATCAGCGGGGCGTAGATAGCCTGTTGCTTCTTAACCCGGCTCATGCCGTCGAACATCTCACCCACAGCAATAACCTGAAAGTGGCTGCCATCGCCAGAGACGTGGACTTCCTGAAGGGAGAGTGCGTTCATCAGCACGGTCTGAATTTCATGATTTTCCATGGGCTACATTTATCTGATAGTGAAAACAGCCCAACATCTTAGAGGAAAGTGGCGCTGTCTTAAACAAGCAAAAAGCCCCATCGAAAAGTTTGATGGGGCTTTCAGAATAGCTTCAGCAGTAAGGCACTGAAAAATTTATGGGATCATATCAGCAGGAAGGTTATATAACCTGACCAGGGTTTGCAGATTTTCACTCTTACCGATCAATTTCGCTTCCCGACCCTGCCGACGAATCAGCGCGATAAAATGCACCAATAGCGCCAGTCCGGCGGTATCCACGCGGGTCACTGCGCTCAGGTCAATTGCCGACACGCCATCCGTCGCCTGAGCGCGTGCATCCCACAGCGGGACCAGGAGATCCTGATCCAGCTCTCCGCGTAGCGCCAGCGTCTCACCATCGCGAGCCCAGCTCAGCTGCCCGGTCATTATTTTTTCTGTTCCAGGGTAATCGGCTGCGCGGAGCTTGCCTTCAGCTGTGCCGTCAGGCCATCAACGCCTTTGGTGCGCAGCAGGTCGCTCCACTCATTTTGTTTAGTGGTGATCATGCTCACCCCTTCCGCAATCATGTCGTACGCCTGCCAGTTGCCGGTCTGGGTATTTTTACGCCACTGGAAATCCAGGCGCACCGGCGGACGACCATTCGGGTCAAGGATCGTGACGCGGATAGGGATAATAGTCGCATCGCCCAGAGGCTGCTCCGGCGCTATCTGGTAGGTCTGACCGTGGTACATCGCCAGCGCCTGGCCGTAGGCCTGCTTCAGATATTCACGGAAGGCGGCAAAATAGGCTTCACGCTGCGCCGGGGTCGCTTCTTTGTAATAACGGCCCAGCACCAGCGCACCGGCGTATTTTACCTGAACGTACGGCAGCAATTCCTGATCGACGATTTCGCGCAGGTAGTTCGGGTTAGCCTGAATCTTCGGCTGCTCGTTTTTCAGGCGGTCGAAGGTTTTCTGCGCCGCTTCGTTCATCAGCTTATACGGATTGGACTGGTCCGCGGCGGTAGCCGCAGTCAATGGGGCAATCACCAGCATGGCGACCATTAGTAAGCGTTTAAACATGTCTTCTCTCTCCTGAAATTAATGCGTCGTGCCGGCAGGCGGCGTAGCGTCAGTATGGCTCTCTCCAGCAGCCTGTTCATCGCCAGAATTCTTATTGTCACTACCTTTACTGTTATAGAGGAACTGGCCTATCAAATCTTCCAGCACCATGGCGGATTTGGTGTCCTGAATGGTGCCGCCATCTTTAAGGATAGCCGTTCCCAGCTCAGGGTCTTCAAACCCGATGTTCATCGCCAGGTACTGTTCGCCCAGCAGACCGGAAGTTCTGATCGCCAGCGAGCTGGTATCGGGGATATGGTTATAGCGCTCATCAATATCGAGAGCCACGCGAGGCAGGTAGGTTTTAGGATCGAGGGTAATATCCGCCACACGTCCTACGACCACGCCGCCAATTCGCACCGGTGAGCGCGCTTTCAGACCGCCGATATTGTCAAAAGTGGCATAGAGCCGGTAGGTCGGTTCAGTACGTATAGAGGTCACGTTTGCCGCCTTCAGGCAGACAAACAGCGCCGCCAGCAGCGCAACCAGTAAGAATACCCCAACCCAGATTTCATTTTTTCTCGTTTGCATGAACTCAATTCCCAAACATCAGCGCAGTCAGCACAAAATCCAGCCCCAGAACCGCCAGCGACGCATGTACTACCGTACGCGTCGTCGCCCGGCTAATCCCGGCGGAAGTGGGGATAGCGTCATAACCGTTAAATAACGCGATCCATGTTACCGTAATGGCGAAAACCAGACTCTTAATCAGGCAGTTGACCAGATCCATCCGCCAGTCGACGGCATTTTGCATCGCCGTCCAGAAGAAGCCGGCATCAATGCCCTTCCAGTTAACCCCAACCAGCGAACCGCCCCATACGCCGACCGCCACAAAAATAATGGTTAGTAACGGCAGTGAAATCACCCCGGCCCAGAAACGCGGTGAAATCACGCGGCGAAGCGGGTCGACCGCCATCATCTCCATGCTGGAGAGCTGTTCAGTGGCGCGCATCAGGCCAATTTCGGCCGTCAATGCCGAACCGGCACGTCCGGCAAACAGCAGCGCGGCAACAACCGGCCCCAGTTCACGCAGCAGCGACAGCGCCACCAGCATGCCGAGGCTGGTTTCAGCGCTATAGGTGGTTAACACCAGATAGCCCTGCAGACCCAGCACCATACCGATGAACAGCCCCGATACAATAATGATCAGCATCGACAGCACGCCAACGTTATACAGCTGGCGTACCAGCAGCGGCGCATGCTTGCGAAACTCAGGCTTGCCCACAACTGCGTTGAAGAGCATCAATCCAGCACGCCCGAACGTCGCGATAGTTTTAATACCGCGATGCCCGAGCGCGGCTAGCGCATTTAACAACATGAGTCGCTTAACTCCCTTTGCCCAATAAATCATGATGATAATCACCCGCCGGATAGCGGAACGGCACCGGGCCGTCAGCGATACCATCAATGAACTGACGAACGCGAGGATCGGCATTTTCACGCAGCGACTGCGCGCTCCCATGCGCCACGACTTTTTTGTCCGCCACAATATACGCAAAGTCCGCAATGCTGAGCACTTCCGGCACATCATGCGAAACTACGATACAGGTGACACCCAGGGTGCTGTTGAGTTCAGAAATCAATTTCACCAGTACCCCCATCGTAATGGGGTCCTGTCCGACAAAGGGCTCATCGAACATGATGAGATCAGGTTCCAGCGCAATCGCCCTCGCCAGCGCAGCACGGCGCGCCATCCCCCCCGAAAGTTCGGAAGGCATCAGCTTAGCGGCTCCGCGAAGGCCGACGGCTTCCAGCTTCATCATTACTGTGCTGTGCAGCAGCGCTTCCGGCAGACGAGTATGCTCGCGCAGCGGATAGGCGACGTTATCAAACACGTTCATGTCGGTGAACAGCGCGCCGGATTGAAACAGCATGCTCATACGCTTGCGCACGGTGTACAGGCGCGAGCGCGACATCTGCGGTACGTTTTCACCATCAAACAGGATCTCGCCCTTGTCCGGCGGGATCTGGCCGCCGATCAGGCGTAACAGGGTGGTTTTGCCGATCCCTGATGGCCCCATAATCGCGGTGATCTTTCCGCGGGGTACCGATAGCGAGATATCATCGAAGATCACGCGATCGCCCCGCGAGAAGCGAATACCGCGCACTTCGACTAGATTCGCCAAACTCTGGCTCATAAAATCATCCTTACTAGACACCCTTCGGGCTAAGCATGGCGCTTTCTTTCACCACAAACCCAACATTTTTACAGAATCTTACCTGCCCAGGTTAGCGAAAGCTGGCATTTGTTTTACTTTTGGCACACATAAAGTCAAAATTAAGAATTCGTTACGCTGCCTACGGACGGCCAGCGAGGCGACGATTATACCTGAATAAAGGACTTTAGATGCTCTTAGCGACGGCTCTGTTAATTATTGGTTTATTGCTGGTTGTCTACAGCGCCGATCGTCTGGTCTACGCCGCTTCAATACTCTGCCGTATGCTGGGGATCCCTCCCCTGATTATTGGCATGACGGTGGTAAGCATCGGAACCAGCTTACCGGAAACGATCGTTTCCGCCGCCGCTTCTCTGCATGGGCAAACCGATTTAGCGATCGGAACGGCTCTCGGATCGAATATCACCAACATCCTGCTGATCCTCGGCCTCACAGCTCTGTTTCAACCTTTTACCGTGCATTCTGATATCCTGCGCCGCGAATTGCCGTTAATGTTGCTGGTCAGTTTACTGGCGGGATTCGTGCTGTACGACGGACAGCTCACGCGGATAGACGGCCTTTTTTTGCTGGCGCTGGCCATATTATGGCTGCTGTTTACCATTAAAATCGCCCGCCTGGCAGAGCGTCAGGGGAACGACAGCCTGACCCGCGAACAGCTGGCGGAGCTGCCGCGGGAGGGTTCGCTTCCCGTCGCGCTGCTCTGGTTGGGCGTTGCGATGATAGTGATGCCGATGGCCACGCGAATGGTCGTTGATAACGCCACGGTTCTGGCGAACTTTTTTGCCATCAGCGAACTGACCGTCGGCTTAACGGTCGTCGCGATAGGCACCAGCCTGCCCGAGCTGGCTACCGCCATTGCCGGAGCGCGCAAAGGCGAGAACGATATCGCCATCGGCAATATCATTGGCGCTAATATTCTGAATATTGTACTGGTCCTCGGGCTCCCCGCGCTGATTGCGCCGGGTACCTTTGCCGCCGAGGCCTTTACCCGCGACTATGGCGTTATGCTGCTGGTCAGCCTGATCTTCGCTGCGCTGTGCTGGCGCCGTAAGCAGCAGCCAGGTCGCCTTGCCGGCGCCCTGCTGGTTGGCGGTTTTATGCTTTGGTTAGCGATGCTGTACTGGACAGCGCCGCTCTTCGTTGAATGATTCGGGATAACATTATGTCGCAAACAGATTTGCCAGCGGATTTTGACTTTCAACGGGCAGGCCGTGAGGTTCTGGAAATTGAACGTGAAGGTCTGGCCCAGCTCGATCAATATATTAATGAAGATTTTACCCGTGCCTGTGAGACCATCTTCCGCTGTAACGGTAAAGTTGTGGTGATGGGGATGGGCAAATCCGGCCATATCGGGCGAAAAATGGCGGCGACGTTTGCCAGCACCGGTACTTCATCTTTCTTCGTTCACCCCGGAGAGGCCGCGCACGGCGATTTGGGTATGGTCACCCCCTGCGATGTGGTGATTGCGCTGTCCAACTCCGGCGAATCAAACGAAATCCTCGCCCTGATCCCGGTGCTTAAGCGCCAGCAGGTGTCGCTGATTTGTATCACCAGCCGACCGGACAGCAGCATGGCGCGCGCGGCGGATATTCATCTGTGCGTAAAGGTGCCCAAAGAGGCTTGCCCGTTAGGGCTGGCTCCGACATCCAGCACCACCGCCGCGCTGGTCATGGGCGATGCGCTTGCCGTAGCGCTGCTGGAAGCCCGCGGTTTTACCGCAGAGGATTTTGCGCTATCGCATCCCGGCGGCGCGCTGGGCCGTAAGCTACTGCTGCGGGTCAATGATATCATGCACACCGGTGATGAAATTCCGCACGTGAGCCTGGAGGCTACGCTGCGCGATGCGCTGCTGGAAATCACGCGCAAAAATTTAGGCATGACTGCCATTTGCGATGATGAGATGAATATCATCGGCATCTTCACCGATGGCGATCTGCGCCGCGTATTTGATACCGGTATTGATATGCGTAACGCCAGCATTGCCGAGGTGATGACGCGAGGCGGTATCCGTATCCGTCCCGGCACTCTGGCCGTTGATGCGCTCAACCTGATGCAGTCCCGTCATATCACCTGCGTACTGGTTGCCGATGGCGACCGCCTGGTAGGTGTGATACATATGCACGATCTCCTGCGCGCGGGCGTAGTGTAAGTAAGGAAAAAATAATGAATAATGCTGATGCCCTGATCGCGACCTGCTATGGGCCGGTGAGCCAGGACTTTATTGACCGGGCGGCAAAAATCCGTTTACTCATACTTGATGTGGACGGCGTTCTATCCGACGGCGTTATCTACATGGGCAATAACGGTGAAGAGCTGAAAGCGTTTAACGTGCGCGATGGCTACGGCATCCGCTGCGCCCTGACTTCAGATATTGAAGTGGCGATAATTACCGGGCGAAAAGCTAAACTGGTGGAAGATCGCTGCCAAACGCTGGGCATCAGGCATCTGTACCAGGGACAGTCCGATAAGCTGCTGGCGTTCCATGAACTATTGAATAAGCTGGCCGTTGATGCTGATGAAGTCGCCTACATTGGCGACGATCTGATTGACTGGCCGGTGATGGCTAAAGTGGGTTTAAGTGTAGCGGTAGCCGATGCGCATCCGTTGCTGCTCCCGCGCGCGGATTACGTCACGCGTATTAACGGCGGTCGCGGAGCGGTACGGGAAGTATGCGATTTGCTACTATTGGCGCAGGGCAAGCTGGATGAGGCCAAAGGGCAATCTATATGAGTAAAACCAGACGTTGGGTTATCATTTTACTGTCGCTGGTCGCGCTGATTCTGATCGGCCTGAACCTGGCGAGTACGGACGATACGACCCAGCAAGCGATCAATCCTGATGACCCAACGTATACCAGCGAACATACCGATACCGTCGTGTATAGTCCCGAGGGGGCGCTTAACTACCGGCTCATCGCTGAACACGTGGAGTACTTCTCCGCGCAGCAGCTGTCGTGGTTTGCCAAACCGGTGATGACCACCTTTGATACGAATAAAGCACCAACCTGGTCTATCAAAGCGGATAAAGCTAAGTTGACCAATGATCGCATGCTGTATCTTTACGGGCACGTTGAAGTCGATGCGCTGTCGGCTGACTCTCAACTGCGCAAAATTACGACGGATAACGCCCAGATAAACCTGGTGACGCAGGATGTTACCTCCGATGACATGGTGACGTTGTACGGAACAACATTTAATTCCAGCGGCCTGAAAATGCGCGGGAACCTGCGCAGCAAAAATGCCGAGCTGATTGAAAAGGTTAGAACCTCATATGAAATTCAGAACAAACAAACTCAGCCTTAAGATTGCGCTCGCCAGCGCCTTACTGGCGGCCAGCCTGTCGGCTCAGGCAAAGACGGGTGATACCGATCAGCCGATTCACATTGAATCCGATCAGCAGTCGCTGGATATGCAGGGCAACGTCGTGACCTTTACGGGGAATGTTGTCGTCACTCAGGGAACCATCAAAATCAATGCCGACAAAGTCGTTGTGACCCGTCCTGGCGGCGAAAAAGGTAAAGAGGTTATCGATGGCTACGGTAACCCTGCCACCTTCTACCAGATGCAGGACAACGGCAAGCCGGTGAAAGGCCGCGCGTCGAAAATGCATTATGAACTGCAAAATGACTTTGTCGTCCTGACCGGCAATGCGCATCTGGAGCAGGTCGATAGCAATATCCAGGGTGACAAAATCACTTACCTGGTGAAAGAACAAAAAATGCAGGCTTTCAGCAATAAAGGCGGGCGCGTGACCACGGTTCTGGTTCCTTCGCAGCTGCAGGACAAAAGTGGCGATCAGTCAAAGAAAGGTAAGTAATTCGTTATGGCAACATTAACTGCAAAGAACCTTGCTAAAGCCTATAAAGGCCGCCGCGTCGTGGAAGATGTCAGTCTGACCGTGAACTCGGGCGAAATTGTAGGCCTGCTCGGCCCAAACGGCGCCGGTAAAACGACCACCTTCTATATGGTCGTTGGCATCGTACCGCGCGACGCAGGGAATATTATCATCGATGACGAAGATATTAGCCTGCTGCCGCTGCACGCGCGCGCGCGTCGCGGAATCGGCTATCTCCCTCAGGAAGCCTCTATTTTTCGCCGCCTGAGCGTATACGATAACCTGATGGCGGTATTGCAGATTCGCGACGACCTGAGCACCGAACAGCGTGAAGATCGCGCGAAAGAGCTCATGGAAGAGTTTCACATTGAGCACCTGCGCGACAGTCTCGGTCAGGCGCTCTCCGGTGGTGAACGCCGCCGCGTTGAAATCGCCCGCGCGCTGGCCGCTAATCCGAAATTCATCCTGCTTGATGAACCCTTCGCCGGCGTTGACCCCATTTCCGTTATCGACATCAAACGTATTATTGAACACCTGCGCGACAGCGGCCTCGGCGTGTTGATTACCGACCATAACGTCAGGGAAACGCTGGCCGTTTGCGAACGCGCTTATATCGTCAGCCAGGGCCACCTGATTGCTCACGGTACGCCACAGCAAATCCTTGAAGACGAGCAGGTTAAGCGCGTGTATCTTGGGGAAGACTTCAGACTCTGATAGGGTAGAGGTTCCAGACGTTTTAGCCGGAGATATTGGCCCTGAATATGAAGCAAGGTTTGCAATTAAGGCTAAGCCAACAGCTTGCCATGACGCCACAGCTGCAGCAGGCGATTCGTTTACTGCAGTTGTCTACGTTAGAACTCCAGCAAGAACTCCAGCAGGCGCTGGACAGCAACCCGTTGCTGGAGCAAACCGATCTTCACGATGAGGTAGAAACCAAAGAGGCCGAGGATCGCGAATCTCTGGATACCGTCGATGCCCTTGAGCAGAAAGAGATGCCCGACGAGCTGCCGCTTGATGCCAGCTGGGATGAGATCTATACCGCGGGAACGCCCTCAGGCAACGGCGTCGATTATCAGGATGATGAACTGCCCGTCTATCAGGGCGAGACCACGCAAAGCCTGCAGGATTACCTGATGTGGCAGGTTGAACTCACGCCATTTACCGATACCGATCGCGCCATTGCGACCTCAATCGTCGATGCCGTTGATGACACAGGGTACCTGACTATTCCTGTCGAAGAGATCGTTGAAAGTATTGGCGATGATGAAATCGGACTTGAAGAAGTTGAAGCGGTGCTCAAGCGCATCCAGCGTTTCGACCCCGTCGGCGTGGCGGCGAAAGACTTGCGCGATTGCCTGCTGGTTCAGCTTTCACAGTTTGCCAAAGAGACGCCGTGGATTGATGAAGCTCGCCTGATCATCAGCGATCATCTCGATCTGCTGGCCAACCATGACTTCCGTACTCTGATGCGCGTTACCCGCCTGAAAGAAGAGGTGTTAAAGGAAGCGGTGAATCTGATCCAATCGCTGGATCCGCGCCCGGGCCAGTCGATTCAAACTGGCGAGCCGGAATATGTCATCCCTGACGTGCTGGTGCGTAAGGTTCACGATCGTTGGGTTGTCGAACTCAATTCAGATAGCCTTCCCCGCCTGAAGATCAATCAGCACTATGCGGCAATGGGCAACAGCGCGCGGAATGATGCTGACGGCCAGTTTATCCGCAGCAATCTCCAGGAAGCCCGCTGGCTTATCAAGAGCCTGGAGAGCCGCAACGACACCCTGCTGCGCGTCAGCCGCTGCATCGTCGAACAGCAGCAGGCCTTTTTTGAACAAGGTGAAGAGTTTATGAAGCCGATGGTGCTGGCGGATATCGCTCAGGCCGTCGAAATGCATGAATCCACTATTTCACGCGTTACCACGCAAAAATACCTGCACAGTCCACGCGGTATTTTTGAGCTGAAGTATTTCTTCTCCAGCCATGTGAACACCGAAGGCGGCGGCGAAGCATCGTCGACGGCCATTCGCGCGCTGGTGAAGAAATTAATCGCCGCGGAAAACCCCGCGAAACCATTGAGTGACAGTAAGCTCACCACCATGCTGTCCGATCAGGGTATTATGGTGGCGCGGCGAACCGTTGCTAAGTACCGAGAGTCTTTATCCATCCCGCCGTCGAATCAGCGCAAGCAGCTGGTTTGACCCAACCGATAAGGAAGACACTATGCAGCTCAACATTACAGGACACAACGTCGAAATAACTCCCGCCATGCGCGATTTCGTGACGGCGAAGTTCAGCAAACTGGAGCAGTTTTTCGACAGGATCAATCAGGTCTATATTGTGTTAAAAGTGGAGAAGGTGACGCAAATTGCGGACGCCAATCTGCATGTCAACGGTGGCGAAATCCATGCCAGTGCGGAAGGGCAGGATATGTATGCTGCTATCGATGGCCTTATCGATAAGCTGGCAAGACAGTTAACAAAACATAAAGATAAACTGAAACAACACTAATTGTCCGGGCAATAGCCTACGCCAACCGCCTGCAGGCGGTTGGCCAGGGTGAGCTCAGGTGAAATTATGATAAATAACGATTCGGCTCTACAACTGAGCAATGTCCTTAACCAGGAATGTACCCGTAGCCAGGTTCACTGCCAGAGCAAAAAGCGCGCGCTGGAAATCATCAGCGAGCTGGCGGCAAAGCAGTTAGGCTTAGCGCCCCAGGTGGTGTTCGAGGCGATTCTCACCCGTGAGAAAATGGGCAGTACCGGGATTGGTAACGGCATTGCGATCCCCCACGGTAAACTCGAAGAGGATACGCTGCGGGCCGTGGGCGTTTTTGTTCAACTGGAAACCCCGATTGCCTTTGATGCTATCGACAATCAACCTGTCGATCTGCTGTTTGCCCTTCTCGTCCCGGCCGATCAAACTAAAACGCATCTGCATACGCTCTCGCTGGTGGCGAAGCGCCTGGCAGATAAAACTATTTGCCGCCGTCTGCGCGCTGCACAAAGTGATGAAGAGCTCTATGAAATCATCACTGAAGCGGGAAGCAACAATGAGGCATAACGGAAGTCGCACCTTACTCTTTTTCGTACTGAGGAGAAACGGTACATGGTACTGATGATCGTCAGCGGCCGTTCAGGGTCGGGGAAATCCGTCGCCCTGCGAGCGCTGGAAGATATGGGTTTTTACTGCGTCGATAACCTGCCGGTTGTGCTGTTGCCAGAGCTGGCGCGTTCGCTCGCCGACAGAAACATCTCGGCGGCCGTCAGTATTGACGTGCGAAACATGCCCGAATCGCCGGAAATCTTCGAGCAGGCGATGAAAAATCTGCCCGCAGAGTTTTCACCTCAGTTGCTGTTCCTTGATGCCGATCGTAACACCCTGATTCGCCGCTATAGCGACACCCGTCGTTTACATCCTCTATCGAGCAAAAACCTGTCGCTGGAAAGCGCCATTGATGAAGAGAGCGATCTGCTGGAACCTCTGCGCTCCCGCGCCGACCTGATCGTCGATACTTCTGAAATGTCGGTGCATGAGCTGGCAGAAATGTTGCGCACGCGTTTGCTGGGCAAACGCGAACGCGAACTGACGATGGTATTTGAATCCTTTGGCTTTAAGCACGGCATCCCTATCGATGCCGACTACGTTTTTGACGTGCGCTTTCTGCCGAACCCGCACTGGGATCCGAAGCTGCGCCCGATGACCGGCCTTGATAAACCCGTGGCCGCTTTCCTCGACCGGCACACGGAAGTTCATAATTTCATTTACCAGACCCGCAGCTATCTTGAGCTATGGTTACCTATGCTGGAGACCAATAACCGCAGCTATCTGACGGTAGCTATTGGTTGTACCGGTGGTAAACACCGTTCGGTTTATATCGCCGAACAGCTGGCTGACTACTTCCGCTCACGCGGTAAGAACGTGCAGTCCCGTCATCGGACGCTGGAAAAACGCAAATCATGACCGTTAAGCAAACCGTTGAAATCACCAATAAGCTGGGCATGCACGCTCGCCCGGCGATGAAGCTGTTTGAATTAATGCAGAACTATGATGCTGAAGTCCTGCTGCGCAATGATGAAGGTACTGAAGCTGAAGCGAATAGCGTGATTGCCTTGCTGATGCTCGACTCGGCTAAAGGCCGTCAGATTGAGATTGAAGCTAACGGCCCGCAGGAGGTTGAAGCGCTGGCCGCCGTTATCGCGCTATTCAACGCCGGGTTTGATGAAGACTAGAGGTATTCCCCGGCTGCAGCGGTGCTGACCGGGGAGATCTGATAGCAAGTTTATTGATGTAGCTTATTCGCCCGCATAAAACCTTCCCCACCCAACTGCCTCATCTGGCGCAGGATCCACGCCTGACGGCGATGAACATAACCCGACGGCGCATCGGCGCGAAAGCGAATGGGATTGGGCAAAACCGCAGCTAAAAGCGCGGCTTCTGCAGCCGTCAGTCTACTGGCAGGTTTGTGAAAATAGCGCTGCGATGCGGCTTCTACGCCAAACGTTCCGTCGCCAAACTCAGCAATATTGAGGTAAACGGTGAGGATCCGTTTTTTGCTCCAGACCGTCTCGATGCCGACGGTCAGCCCCGCCTCCAGCCCTTTTCTCAGCCAGCTGCGGCCATCCCACAGGAACAGGTTTTTTGCCGTTTGCTGCGACAGCGTTGACGCTCCGCGGATCCGGCTGTCATTGCGCTCGTTATGCGCCAGCGCCTTCTCAATGGCCGAAACATCAAACCCCCAGTGCTCCGGGAATTTCTGATCTTCTGCAGCAATAACGGCAAGCCCCATCCACGGCGAGATTTCATCCATCCCCACCCAATCGGAATGGGCGACATAATGAAAATTCCCGGAAAGCCAGGCGCTGACCTGGCGCTCCAGCATCACTGCCGAAAAAGGGACGGGCACGATACTAAACAGCGCAATTCCGCCGCCCCAAAGCACCACGCAAGCCAACAGCAGCCTCAGAACAAAACGCTTCATCATCCGCAGCGGCGAAAAGCGGAGGGTCATGCGGCCAGCACCAGGACGCGAGCGACCAGTTTTTCAATTCCGTTCGCCGCCTCCGCGATGTTCTGCGCCAGCATGTACGCCGGAGTCGTCACCACTTTGTTATCTTCATCAACTACAATATCATCCACCGGGCAAGGCACGTGCTCAGCGCCCATTTCCTCTACCGCATCGGCGGTATCGAGATCGGTACCGATGGTCACGCGTAGCGGAATAGCGAAAATTTTCGGCAACAGCGCCGGAGCGATGCAGATAAAGCCCAGCGGCTTACCGGCCTGATGCATCGCCAGAGCCAACGCTTTAAGATCGCTATCCACTTCACATTCGCTCCCCTGCGAGGCAAAGCTACTAAGATTCTTTGCCGCGCCAAAACCGCCGGGCACAATCAGCGCGTCCAGCTCATCCGCTCGGGCATTGGCCAAAGGCTGAATCTCTCCGCGCGCGATACGCGCCGCTTCCACCAGCACATTACGGCTTTCCGCCTGCGCTTCGCCGGTCAGATGATTGATAACATCGGTTTGTACTTTATCCGGCGCATAGCAAACGGCCTGAGCCCCGCTGCGGGCAATTGCCAGCAGGGTAATGACGGCTTCATGGATTTCACTTCCGTCATAAACGCCGCATCCGCTCAGCACGACACCAATTTTCTTCATCACATCAGCCCCTTAGTACAAGTTTATGAAAGCAGTCAAAAATTTTGATTTACTCGCTATGCTTCACATATTTTACTGTTTCACGTAACAAAATATTTAAGGTTTGCTATCTTAATGAGCGAGTAAGCCAAATCCTCAGGTTGCGCCGTGTAAAAAAAATCACTTAAATGATTCTGGCGCAATGTCCAGTTCCCTGGTGTTGGCGCAGTATTCGCGCACCCCGGTTTATCCGGGGTCATTTTTTATCTGCCGCCGCGACCCACGCTTTCAGTACCGCGACATCGCTTTGCCATTCGGATTTCATCTCTTCAACCCATTCGCCAACGTTATCCGCCCATGCGGGTAAATCCGGCGTCTGGATCTGCTGACCTAACTGTTGAATATGGCGCAAACCGATCGAGCCCGCAGCCCCTTTAATCTTGTGCCCCTCTTCAACAATTCCTTTCTGGTCGCGAGCGGTCAAATTAGACTCCAGAACCGCCATATAGCCCGGCATCATTCTTTCAAAGACGGCCAGACCGTCATAAATAAGCTTCGGCCCTACCAGTTCGATGTACTGCTCAAGCATCGGAATATCCAGTACTGAAGCCGATTTACTGCTATCTACAGATGGCATCTCATTCTCCTCTTCTTCCGGCGCATCCCAGAATTTTTTGATAATCGCGGTTAATGCCGGAACCGATAACGGCTTACTCAGGACATCATCCATTCCCGCTTCCAGATACTCATTCTTGTTCTTCAGTACGTTAGCGGTAAGCGCAACCAACGGCGGAAGCTCGTCGGCGGCAAAGCGCTGTTTAAGCTGACGAGAGATATCAAGGCCGGTCATATCCGGCAGCTGGATATCAAGCAGCACCAGGTCGTATTCGCCGGGGACGAACATCTCCAGCGCAGCCTTACCGGTCATCGCCACATCGACGCTATTGCCAAGCTTCTCAAGTACCGATCGCGCAACGATCACGTTTAGCTCAATATCTTCCACCAGCAGCACGTTCAGCGCAGGTAATGGCATTTCATCTTCCGCCAGCGTATCTTCAACCTCTTCCGCAACGGCCGGAGCATGTACGGTGAGGGTAAATGTCGCGCCTTTACCCGGCAGGCTGGAAACGCAGATATCCCCCCCCATATTTCGCGCCAGGCGACGTGATACGGCAAGACCGATACCGGTGCCCGTCGCAGGCTTGCCGCCCTGGCTATCTTTAACCTGGTAGTACATGGCGAAAATCTTATCCTGCTCCGCTTCAGGGATGCCGATACCTGAATCTTCCACCTCGAAGTGCAGTATATTCCCCTCGTCATAGCGCACGCGGACGTTCACATTCCCGCCTTGCGGAGTAAATTTCACCGCATTACTAATAAGATTCCACAAGATTTGGCGTAAACGCGTTCCGTCGGTGATCACTTTATGCGGCAGCGGAAGCGTGGGTTCCAGCACAAAATGCAGGCCTTTCTGCTGCGCCTGCAGGCCGGAGAGGTTTTCCAGGTCCGCAAGGAAACCGGTAAAATCAACCGGCTGGTTGTCCAGCTGAATTTTACGCCGCTCCATCTTATCCATCTCAATAATATCATTGAAGATATTACCAAGGGTTACCGCTGAGACATGGATGGTTTTCAGGTATCTTTCCTGTTCGCCGGTCAAATCGGTATCCAGCAGAATTCGGCTAAGCCCTACAATGCCGTTAAGCGGCGTACGCAGCTCGTGGCTGATCGTTGAGATAAAGGTGGTCTTATCTCGGCTGGCTCGCTCCAGAGCGTCCTGATAGCGCTTACGCTCCGTGATATCGCGGCCAAAACCCATCAGGCCGCGCCGCTTACCTACGCGGTCGTAATAAGGAACCTTACGGATTTCAAAGCAGGCCTTACGCCCGTCCGGATAATCCAGCCACTGTTCGTAGGTTAGTGAGACGTTATGGCGGAAGACTTTCTCATCCGTTTCCAGCACCTTTTCCGCCACTTCTTCGGTATAAACATCCTGCGGCTTCAGATGGATAAGCTGCTTTTCACTTTTACCTGTCAAAAGCTCCATCGCACGGTTACAACCGGAAAACTCTTTATCTTCATTACGATAGAAAACCAGATCCGGAGAAGCATCAAGGAAGGAGCGCAGAAAAGAGGATTGTTGCTCAAGCTGAATTTGCGCCTCTTCACGCTCTTTCATCTCAATTTTGAGCTGCTCAAGCGTCGTTTCACGTTCCGCTTCCGCCTTTTCACGTTCGCCGATTTCCTGATTAAGCTGGGCGATATTGTCCTTAAGCTGCACATTCAGCTTGAGATCGCGCTCGCGCATCTCCTCCAGTTTCTCTACCAGCCGCGAGAGGCGCTGCCGGGACTCTTCCAACTGCTCAACCACCACCGAAAGGAAATAGACCGCCCACGGGGTAATCAGCAGGCCGAAGAAGATGGAGCGGATCACATCAATACTTTCCACCTGGCCATGCAGCACCATCGTAACGGCCATCTGCACAACTATCGCCAGCACCACCAGCGCAAAGGCCAGCAGCATTGAAAAGCGCACCAGACCCAGCTTCATCATCAGGTCAACATAATACTGCGCCAGCATACGGATTTGCTTCATAAGGGATTCCTTCGCGACAACTTCGCACAATAATACTCAATTCTGAGCAAGACGCTGTAAGTTGTGCAAAAAATGCGGGAAGGATTGCAGTTACGCGGCTGACGCTGAACGGGCATCAGCCGGAAATAGAGAAGAGAACAAAACGAGCGTTAGCGTTTACTGAGCGCTTCCCACAGCCCCTTCAGGTAGGTCACGCCCAGCGCACGGTCGTATAATCCATAACCTGGCCGCCCTGTTTCACCCCAGATAAAACGTCCATGATCCGGGCGTATATAGCCACTAAAACCATTGTCATAGAGCGCCTGCATCACTTTATACATGTCCAAAGAGCCGAATTCTGACGGATGGGCGCATTCATAAAAGTCTTTATCTTTAATAAGATTAATATTACGCACATGGGCAAAATGGATACGCTTGCGCCGTGTAAACTCGGCCAGAATCGAGTAGACGTCATTGGCAGGATCTTCCGCGATTGAACCGGTGCAGAGCGTGATGCCATTGGCCTCAGAATCTACCGCCCGGCAGATCCAATCCAGATCGTCGCGATTTTTCACGATACGCGGCAAGCCAAAAATAGAGTACGGCGGATCGTCTGGGTGAATAGCCATTTTCACGCCGACCTCTTCGCAGACGGGGATAACCGCCTTCAGAAAATAGACCAGATTCTCCCGCAGCGTCTTGTCATCAACATCTTTGTACTGCGCAAACAGCTCCTGAACTTTGGCCAGACGCTCAGGTTCCCAGCCCGGCAGCGCAAAACCATTTGAGTTATCCAGAACCTCTTTCACCACCTCTTCCAGGCTCTTATCAATGTCTTTTTTTTCAAAAGCCATCGTCCGGGAGCCATCCGGCAGAACATAGTTCATATCGGTCTTCATCCAGTCAAAAACCGGCATGAAGTTATAGCAAATCACTTTTACGCCAAACCGGGCAAGATTACGGATAGTCTGTTGATAGTTGGCAATATAGCGATCGCGGGAAGGCAGGCCTATTTTAATATCGTCATGAATATTGACGCTTTCGATAACTTCCATTTTTAGCCCGGCATCATGAACCTGATTTACCAGGCGCTGGATTTTTTCCAGCGGCCAGACCTCACCAACCGCGACATCATAGAGCGCCCCCACCACGCCTTCAACGCCGGGAACCTGGCGGATATATTCCAGAGAGACCTTGTCTTCCTCCGGCCCAAACCAACGCATTGTCATTTGCATACGAAATCACCTGATTCAATATTATTAACGATCATAGCCTACTACCATACAAGATAAAATAACCAGATTTATATCAACGACAGTGACGTTGGTCACACCACTTTTTTTCAGAGGATAAAGCAAAATAAATCCGCCGTAGCGATGACGTTATCCGCCTGCTATGGAGAGATCCAGCGACGACCGAGAGCAGACCCCTGCACGCCGTGTTCATTGAGGTATTTATCCAGTTCAACCATCCCGGTCCAGCGGTTCTCACACCACAGCGGCGCCAGCAGCGTTGGGCGGCGCGCGCTGGCGGAGATACGGTGAAAAATCACTTCCGGAGGGGTGTGACGGATCATCTCTCCTGCGGTAACCGTATAGTCGTCCAGCGCAATACCGTTTAACCTTCCTGCCTGCCAGGCCCTGGCCATAATGCTCCCCTTCACAATATGAAGTGGATGCAGCTTAATGCCGTCTACGCCGGTCTCCACTACCTGCTCTAAGGTCTCCAGGCATTCACCCTGTCCCTCGCCCGGCAGGCCCACGATAAGGTGGCTACACACTTTAAGGTCGCGCTCGCGTGCCAGGCGGGTGGTTCGCTGATAGCAGGCAAAATCGTGGCCGCGGTTAATTCGGTGCAGCGTTTTATCATGCGCGGTTTGTAAACCCAGCTCGAGCCATACTTCGTAGCCCTGCTCCCGATACTCACTCAGCAGGTCCAATACGGCTCCGGGGACGCAGTCCGGGCGGGTGCCCACGCACAGCCCGACGATGCTGGCCTGGCTGATTGCCTGCTGATACATGGATCGCAGTACCTGAACTTCGGCAAACGTACTGGTATAGGCCTGGAAATAGGCCAAATAGCGCTTAGCCCGGTTTACCCGCTGCGCCTGATGGGCTAGCTGCTCAGCAATCGAACGGTGCTGCTGCTCTTCATCGGCAAAAGAAGCGACATTACAAAAGGTACAGCCGCCACGACCAATGGTGCCATCGCGATTTGGACAGCTAAATCCACCGTGCAGCGTCAGTTTGTGAACCTTTTCTCCATACCGGCGCGCAAGATCCCCACCAAACATGTTGACTAATTTTTGTAACTGCATAATCTGATAGACCGGCCTTAAGAAAGGGGCCAAGCCTGCCATTTTTAGCTACCGACGGCGATGACCTGGATCAATCGTCAACGCGGCCGCTTACCTCATTGCATAAACAATCAAGATAACTGTAATTTAATTCATAGTCAGGGTAATGAGTTTTCCTTATACATAGCCGCTGATTGGCAATTATCTTTACCCGGGCACAAAACAGTATTAGCCACCAAAAAATAAATAAAAAGCAGTTTAAAAAACTGTGATAAAAAAACAATTCAGCACAGACAGATAATGTCGTGCCGTCGATACAGTGAGACAGATCACACTCGTTTCTGTCTCCTGGCGCGTTTCAGTAGTATTTAAAACGCATTTATTCTCTTAAAAATCATTTAATTAGCTGTTGCATAGCACATTTTTGTATAAATAAGATTGCCATTTGACGTATGTGTGGATTCCCGATAAGTTGGGAATCCGCTGGAAGCTTTCTGGATGAGCGCTCTGCTCATCATATTTATGCAGTAATTGAGATTCCCTCTTAACAGCAAGTCCTCAAACTTGTGTACCGATGCGAAAAGGATTTAAAGAGGGCGAATGCGAGGTGTAAACCCCGTCGCCATGCTCTTTCTGTGCCCGTGCGCAATCGGTATCGGAGGGTGTCCCGTAGAGCCTGGGGAGGTTCACTGATATGTTGTACGATAAATCCCTTGAGAGGGATAACTGTGGTTTCGGCCTGATCGCCCACATAGAAGGCGAACCTAGCCACAAGGTAGTGCGAACCGCTATACACGCACTGGCCCGAATGCAGCACCGCGGCGCGATTCTTGCCGATGGAAAAACCGGCGACGGTTGTGGCTTGCTGCTACAAAAACCCGATCGTTTCTTCCGAATTGTTGCGGAAGAGCGCGGCTGGCGTTTAGCCAAAAATTACGCCGTTGGGATGCTGTTCCTTAATAAGGATCCTGAACTGGCAAACGCGGCGCGCCGCATCGTCGAAGAAGAACTTCAGCGCGAAACGCTGTCTATCGTCGGCTGGCGCGATGTGCCAACCAATGAAGGCGTACTAGGTGAAATCGCCCTCTCCTCGCTGCCCCGTATAGAACAAATCTTTGTTAACGCCCCGGCTGGCTGGCGCCCGCGCGACATGGAGCGCCGCTTATTCATCGCGCGCCGTCGTATCGAAAAGCGTCTGCAGGAAGATAAAGATTTTTACGTTTGCAGCCTGTCGAACCTGGTCAACATTTATAAAGGTCTGTGTATGCCGGCGGATTTGCCGCGCTTCTACCTGGACCTCGCGGATCTGCGCCTGGAGTCAGCCATCTGTCTGTTCCACCAGCGCTTTTCCACCAATACCGTGCCGCGCTGGCCGCTGGCTCAGCCGTTCCGTTACCTGGCACACAACGGTGAAATCAACACCATTACCGGTAACCGCCAGTGGGCCCGCGCCCGTACCTATAAGTTCCAGACGCCGCTAATCCCTGACCTCCACGACGCCGCGCCGTTCGTTAACGAAACCGGCTCTGACTCCAGCTCTATGGATAACATGCTGGAGCTGCTGCTGGCGGGCGGGATGGACATCATTCGCGCAATGCGCCTGCTGGTTCCGCCAGCCTGGCAAAATAACCCGGATATGGATCCCGAGCTGCGCTCGTTCTTTGACTTTAACTCCATGCATATGGAACCGTGGGACGGCCCGGCGGGCATCGTGATGTCCGATGGTCGCTTCGCCGCCTGTAACCTCGACCGTAATGGCCTGCGTCCGGCACGCTATGTGATCACCAAAGATAAGCTCATCACCTGCGCATCCGAGGTGGGTATCTGGGATTATCAGCCGGATGAAGTCGTTGAAAAAGGCCGCGTCGGTCCAGGCGAACTGATGGTTATCGATACCCGCGAGGGGCGTATTCTGCACTCCGCGGAAACCGACAACGATCTGAAAAGCCGTCACCCGTATAAAGAGTGGATGGCGAAAAACGTCCGTCGTCTGGTGCCGTTCGAAGAACTGCCGGACGAAGAGGTCGGTAGCCGCCAGCTGGACGATGATACCCTCGCCAGCTATCAGAAACAGTTCAACTACAGTGCCGAAGAGCTGGATTCCGTCCTGCGCGTACTGGGTGAAAATGGCCAGGAAGCGGTCGGCTCGATGGGCGATGATACCCCATTTGCCGTGCTCTCCAGCCAACCGCGTATCATTTACGATTACTTCCGCCAGCAGTTCGCGCAGGTCACTAACCCGCCGATCGATCCGCTGCGCGAAGCGCACGTTATGTCGCTGGCCACCAGCATCGGCCGTGAAATGAACGTCTTCTGTGAAGCGGAAGGCCAGGCGCATCGCCTGAGCTTCAAATCGCCGATTCTGCTGTACTCAGATTTTAAACAGCTGACCACCATGGAAGAAGAGCACTATCGCGCCGACGTCCTGGATATCACTTTTGATGCCGCCGAAACCACGCTGGCTGAAACCGTGAAGGCGCTGTGCGATAAAGCCGAGCAGATGGTGCGTAACGGTACCGTTCTGCTGGTGCTCTCAGACCGTAACATCGCTAAAAACCGTCTGCCGGTACCGGCACCGATGGCGGTAGGCGCGATCCAGACCCGCCTGGTCGATAAGAGCCTGCGCTGCGATGCCAACATTATTGTCGAAACCGCCAGCGCCCGCGATCCGCACCACTTTGCCGTGCTGCTCGGCTTCGGCGCGACGGCTATCTATCCGTACCTCGCCTATGAAACCCTGGCGAAGCTGGTCGATAATAAAGCCATCGACAAAGAGTACCGCGCGGTGATGCTGAACTATCGTAACGGCATCAACAAAGGTCTGTATAAGATCATGTCGAAGATGGGGATTTCGACCATTGCATCCTATCGCTGCTCGAAGCTGTTTGAAGCGGTCGGCCTGCATCGCGAAGTCTCCGATCTGTGCTTCCAGGGCGTTGTCAGCCGTATCGGCGGCGCGGGCTTCGATGATTTCCAGCAGGATCTGCTGAATCTGTCGAAACGTGCCTGGCTGGCGCGTAAACCGCTGGATCAGGGCGGTCTGCTGAAATACGTTCACGGCGGCGAATATCACGCCTACAACCCGGACGTGGTGCGCACCCTGCAGCAAGCGGTACAAAGCGGTGAGTACAGCGATTATCAGCAGTACGCGAAGCTGGTTAACGAGCGCCCGGCGGCAACGCTGCGCGACCTGCTTTCCGTCACCCCGGACGGAACCACGGTGAACCTGGACGACGTTGAACCGGCGAGCGAACTGTTCAAACGCTTCGATACCGCGGCGATGTCTATCGGCGCGCTGAGCCCGGAAGCGCACGAAGCGCTGGCGGAAGCCATGAACAGCCTCGGCGGCAACTCCAACTCCGGCGAAGGCGGCGAAGACCCGGCGCGCTACGGCACCAATAAAGTGTCGCGCATTAAGCAGGTCGCCTCCGGCCGCTTCGGCGTAACTCCGGCTTATCTGGTCAACGCCGACGTTATCCAGATTAAAGTCGCCCAGGGCGCTAAGCCTGGCGAAGGCGGCCAGTTACCCGGCGATAAAGTGACTCCGTATATCGCCAAACTGCGCTATTCAGTACCTGGCGTAACGTTAATTTCTCCGCCGCCGCACCACGATATCTACTCGATCGAGGATCTGGCACAGCTGATTTTCGACCTGAAACAGGTCAACCCGAAAGCGATGATCTCCGTGAAGCTGGTCTCTGAACCGGGCGTCGGGACTATTGCCACCGGCGTAGCAAAAGCTTACGCGGATTTAATCACCATTGCCGGCTACGACGGCGGCACCGGCGCCAGCCCGCTATCGTCAGTGAAGTACGCGGGATGTCCGTGGGAGCTTGGACTGGTAGAAACCCAGCAGGCGCTGGTTGCTAACGGGCTGCGCCATAAAATTCGTCTGCAGGTCGACGGTGGGCTGAAAACCGGCCTCGATATCATCAAAGCGGCTATCCTCGGCGCTGAGAGCTTCGGCTTCGGGACCGGACCAATGGTGGCGCTGGGCTGTAAATATCTGCGTATTTGTCACCTGAACAACTGCGCAACCGGCGTAGCAACCCAGGATGACAAACTGCGTAAGAACCACTACCACGGTCTGCCGTTTAAAGTGACCAATTACTTTGAATTCATCGCCCGCGAAACGCGCGAGCTGATGGCACAGCTGGGCGTGAAGCGTCTGGTGGATCTGATTGGCCGTACCGATCTGCTGAAAGAGCTGGACGGTTTTACCGCCAAGCAGCAGAAGCTGGATCTGAGCAAGCTGCTGGAAACCGCGGAGCCGCATCCGGGCAAAGCGCTGTACTGCACGGAGAACAACCCGCCGTTCGATAATGGCGTCCTGAATGCGCAGCTGCTGCAGCAGGCAAAACCCTTTGTTGACGGCAAGCAGAGCAAAACGTTCTGGTTCGATATCCGCAATACTGACCGTTCCGTAGGAGCCTCGCTGTCCGGCTACATCGCCCAGACCCACGGTGACCAGGGCCTGGCAGCAGATCCTATTACCGCCCACTTCAGCGGTACCGCAGGTCAGAGCTTCGGCGTGTGGAATGCCGGCGGCGTTGAGCTGCATCTGACCGGCGACGCGAACGACTACGTGGGTAAAGGGATGGCCGGAGGCCTGATCGCCATTCGTCCTCCGGTAGGCTCGGCCTTCCGTAGCCATGAAGCCAGCATTATCGGCAACACCTGTCTGTACGGCGCGACCGGCGGTCGTCTGTATGCTGCGGGTCGTGCGGGCGAGCGTTTCGCAGTGCGTAACTCCGGGGCTATCACCGTCGTCGAAGGTATCGGCGACAACGGCTGTGAATATATGACCGGCGGCATCGTCTGCGTGCTGGGCAAAACCGGCGTCAACTTCGGCGCAGGCATGACCGGTGGCTTTGGTTACGTACTGGATGAAGACGGCGACTTCCGTAAACGCGTGAACTCTGAACTGGTAGAAGTGCTGGACGTTGACTCTCTGGCCATCCATGAAGAGCACCTGCGCGGTTTAATTACCGAGCATGTGCAGCTTACCGGTTCACAGCGCGGTGAAGAGATTCTGGCCAACTGGCCGGCCTTCTCGGCGAAGTTTGCGCTGGTCAAACCGAAGTCCAGCGATGTTAAAGCACTGTTGGGTCACCGTAGTCGTTCCGCAGCTGAGCTGCGGGTGCAGGCGCAGTAAGGGGTTAAGATGAGTCAGAATGTCTATCAATTTATCGACTTACAGCGAGTTGATCCGCCTAAAAAAGCGCTGAAGATCCGTAAAATTGAATTTGTGGAAATTTACGAGCCGTTTTCAGAAGGCCAGGCTAAAGCACAGGCAGATCGCTGCCTGTCCTGCGGCAACCCGTACTGCGAATGGAAATGCCCGGTGCATAACTACATCCCGAACTGGCTGAAGCTGGCTAATGAAGGACGTATTTTCGAAGCGGCTGAGCTGTCGCATCAGACCAATACCCTACCGGAAGTCTGCGGACGGGTTTGCCCGCAGGACCGCCTGTGCGAAGGTTCCTGCACCCTGAACGATGAGTTCGGCGCGGTAACCATCGGTAACATTGAGCGCTATATCAACGATAAAGCGTTCGAAATGGGCTGGCGTCCTGACCTTAGCGGCGTGAAACAAACCGGCAAAACCGTCGCCATTATCGGCGCGGGTCCGGCAGGTCTGGCGTGCGCCGACGTATTGACCCGTAACGGCGTGAAGGCGGTAGTCTTCGATCGCCATCCGGAGATCGGCGGCCTCCTGACCTTTGGTATTCCAGCCTTTAAGCTGGAAAAAGAGGTGATGACCCGTCGTCGCGAGATCTTTACCGGTATGGGCATTGAGTTCAAACTCAATACCGAGGTGGGTCGCGATGTACAACTCGACGATCTGCTGAAAGGGTACGATGCGGTATTCCTCGGCGTTGGTACCTATCAGTCAATGCGCGGCGGTCTGGAAAACGAAGACGCCAGCGGCGTCTTTGATGCGCTGCCCTTCCTGATCGCCAATACCAAGCAGATCATGGGCTTTGGTGAAACGGCGGACGAGCCGTACGTCAGCATGGAAGGCAAACGCGTCGTGGTTCTTGGCGGCGGCGACACCGCAATGGACTGCGTGCGTACCTCGATTCGCCAGAACGCGACTCACGTCATCTGCGCCTATCGCCGTGATGAAGAGAACATGCCGGGCTCGAAACGCGAAGTGAAAAACGCGCGGGAAGAAGGCGTGGAATTCCAGTTCAACGTTCAGCCGCTGGGCATTGAAGTGAATGCCAACGGTAAAGTCTGCGGCGTGAAGATGGCGCGTACGGAGATGGGCCAGCCGGATGCGAAAGGCCGCCGCCGCGCGGAAATCGTTGCCGGCTCAGAACATGTGGTGCCAGCAGATGCCGTAGTCATGGCGTTTGGTTTCCGTCCGCACAGCATGGAATGGCTGGCGAAGCACAGCGTTGAGCTCGATTCTCAGGGCCACGTGATTGCACCGGAAGGCAGCGACAACGCCTTCCAGACCAGCAACCCGAAAATCTTCGCCGGCGGCGATATCGTTCGCGGCTCTGACCTGGTGGTCACCGCGATTGCCGAAGGCCGTAAGGCGGCTGACGGCATCCTGAACTACCTGGAAGTGTAACGAAAAAAGCTTGCGGGTCCCGGAGCCCGCAAGCTTATTCATTCAGAGATAGACAATACTGATTACCGCCTCGCCGTCCAACGTCACCTTTTGCCCGCTCCTGAGATTACTTCCCACCGATGCGCTTATCTGCAGAGGCACCGTTGCCGCCGTGATTGGCTGCGGCACCGAAGAGCCTTTTTTAACAAAGGTATAGAAATAGTCCTGTCCCGTTGGGAGCGGTAAAAGCGAGGAAACTTCCCACGGTCCCTCCTTGCTGGCCGATCCGGCGATATCAACGGCAACTTTTTTATCATCAACTGCGATGGTATTGGCGGAATCGATTTGCATCGCATAGCTGCCAATAGGTTTATTTTCCATCGTCATACCCAGACCAAAAAGCCGTAATTTGTCGCTTATGTATCCGCCACCATTGACCTGAAAAAGCACTCCCTCATGGCCGTGTGTATCTTTTCCCGTGATAGCGGAACTGGATCGCGCATCTCTCGCCGTAATAGCGATCCCGGTGGAGGATTCGCAGGTAATCGTTAAGGTAATATCCCGCACGCCCAGCTGGGTAAACGCGGACGTTGATAGCGACCCGACATGCCGCTCACCGAAATCTACGATGCCGTTATGGCTCAGCGTTGGCGTGCACGCCGCCGCTTCTGCGGTCACGGTAAAATCAATACTAAGGTTGTCGCCGGCGTGAAGGATCGGACTGAGTAAAAGCGCGAATAAAACAAAGGCGTACCTCATGGAGTTACCACCCTGATCTGCAGATTCCCACGATACGTTACGCGATCCGTAATCGCCTGGCTCTCCATCATTGAAGCCACGTTCAGAACCACAGAGAGCTGACTGGCTTCAATCTCTTCTCCCTGTACAAAGGCGATCCCTTGATTGAGCGCAATGCGGGATCGCTTTGCTGCTTCCGCGGTAATCGGCGCCCAGGCGCTCCGTACAGGGACCAGCATCACGTCGCGATCGTCAGCCACCGCTTGCCCGGCGGTAATATTCATTTCCCCACGATTGCCAAGTGCGAACCTGCCGTTTTGCGCATAGGCGCTACCGAAGAAAAGCCGAATACGTTGTGGCTTATCACAATGTACATGCAGGACGAACTGCTTTTCCGGAAGTACCACAGGCTTATCTCCCGCCTGCTGACGTTCTGCCGGGCGAACGGGCAGATAGTCAACCGAACGCTGCGTGCTATTTAATTCGCATCCGGCCAGAAGGGCGCCGGAAAACGCCAGCAGGCTAAGGCCCAGCCATAGACGAATCATTGACATACCCCGCTGGCATTTTCATAGAACGCATCTGCGTCTGGCGCTTCAGGCAGCGTTATCGAGATGCGGCAACTTCCCTTTTCCAGTTTCGCCACCAATGTTTGTCTCCCTGTGAGGTTGTTCAAAAAAAGCACGCCGTCATCGACGGAAGTCGTTAAGTAATTGCCCGCTGAATCCGTTACGGCGACCCCCTTCGGCAGCGGATCACCGTTCCCCATCGTGACATCCAGCAGCACCCGGCGCTCCGTGATGGTAGAAAAGCGGATTTTGCCTACGGCCCCTCGGCCTTGCTTGAGCATTCTGAGCCCATTGCCAATATCCATGTTCTTTGGCAAAGTCGCGGTGTTGATTTCAACGGCTGCCTCTCGCCAGGCCGAAACGGAAGGAATGACTGCCTGACCGCTGAAGTCAGTCCACACCGGCCCCTGCGATGTCTCGATGCGCACTCCGGAAACCGGCTTATCCAGGCTGGCAATGGCAAAGGTGTCGCGAATCGCCCACGGTGTAAAAGTCACACCATGGCGGTGGGCGGCCATTCCCCCGCGCAGCGTTCCGGAATAGCTATGGCTCTGCGAACCGTTGGTACTCGCATTCATGCTTAGCTGCGTGTAATGCAGATTCTGATTTATCCCGCCGCTGAAGCTGTTCCGACTCTCGGTCTGGTCACGTTCGGCGCCGAGGGTATAAGTGGTATCATCGCTGATAGTGCCCGTTACCGAAGTACCGAATCTCTTCCGCCCTTTTTCACTGCGCGCGTAAGCGTTGACCGAATGCTGCTGGAAGGGAATATTCAGGTTCAGGTAAAAAATATTATCATTGCTTTGTTCGATACTCCCGCCGCTGAGCTGGCGCTGCCAGCTTGCCGATACGGAAAATGCGCTAAAACTCTTTCCCCAGTTAAGCGTCGCGTAGCGAGAATTATTTTGGCTATCGAACCCTGTTACATCATAGAAGCTGGCGCTCATCGTACCTATAACAGGGTGTCCCCAGCTCGCACCCAATGAGTACTCCATTTTATTGGTGGCGCTAAAACTCTTATCAATGGCCTGAGAAAACTCACGATACTTTTCAGAATATTTGCTCAACGAAGCATTCAGCCCAAAACCGGACTGTGTTGCACAGGAGGTCGATAGAGTGTACTTCTGGCCCTGCTGCGCATTATCGCGATCGAACGCCTGGTTAATCTGAAGAGAAAGCGAAATTTCCTGCGGCAGTACTGAGTCAACGCGTATTCCTAAGGCCTGGTAGCTCTGGGCAACGATCGCGCCGCTAGTTAAATTATGCCTGGCGTTCAGCTTCCAGCCGCCAGCCAGGCTGGCTACCCAGGGCTGCTGGCTATATGCATCGCTCACCCGGCCTAATGAAAATTGATATCCGCCCGCAGGCCCCAGCCCGGAGCGATACAATGAGGCGGGAACCACCTGGCTATGCTGGCTGCCATCGGTCTCAATAACGGTGACCGTCAGATCGCTGGTGACGTTGAGCAGGGGAATATCCGTTAAGGTAAAGGGGCCGGCAGGCACTAAAGTGGAATACACCATGATCCCTTGCTGGCGGATCTCAACCCGCGCCTGCGGGGTACTGGCGATCCCGGTTACCAGCACGCCGCTCCCGGCATCGTTAAGGGCGCTCTCCGGCATCAAGGAGATACCGTATAGCTCGGTGCCGTCGAGCAAAGGGTTATTCATGCCTATTTCACCCGCCTTGACGGTGCTTTTTATCTGCGTAAAGGTGCGCTGTAGGTAGGTCTGCGAATTTTCGCTGGTAAACTGATTATTCGCACGGCTTAATAGCTGATGGCTACGCAGCAGCCAGGTATTCACGTTTAGACCGCCGTCCAGCATCAGCTGCGAATACTCGGAATGACCGCCGCTATAATCGTTGCGCGAAGCGAAAAAGGTATAATTCAGCACCCCAGCCGTACCGCTCGTGTCGTATCCGCTGAGGTCGGTACTTTGGTGGACTAACTGCTCCTGCGGTAATATCAGATCGATTCGCCCTTTTCCGGGCGACGCTTTCAGGATCGTTTCAGGATGGGCCTGTAAATAGTCATAGCAGCCCTCGCTATCGACCACGGATTGGCGAATACCGGCCTGTTGCATAAACGCTTTATCGAAACACAGCTGGCCGTCATCATCAAAGTGGGCGACGATATTTCCCTTATCCTTACCGTTAACGCCCAGCATAACCGAGGTCACTCCTGGCAGGAATTTGGCTTCTGAAGAGAAATAATGCGCAATTTGCGGATCGATACCCAAAGACGTTAAGGTTTCACTATCAAATTCTATTGCGCTCTTTTTGGCCTCTTCAGCTACCGCCAGTTGAGCGCTTCCCAACCCGATAAGACAGGCCAACAGCTTTTTCCTGAGCATTCCGTTCATCCTTGAACATGGTTACTGCAACGAGGTGATGTAGCGCTCTCCTTTATATCCATAGCGGCTTGCCGGGAAAAACTCGACTTTCGTATCCGCTCCCGCTTTAGCAGGTAATTTTACGCTGACGCTGGTGTGCGGCAGGAGATACGTTTTCGCTAACTCGCCGGGAGAACCTGAAGGCAAAGTATTAAACATGGACGTCATCCTGACGACATAGTCGCTCGGATTACTGATTTCCAGCTGGCCCCCCTTTTTGCGCCAAACCAGATGTTTCCACGGCGCGGGCTCCTCCGCCAGGCCAGCCGGATGGATAATGACCGGTAAATCCTGACGAATAGTGACCGTTGTTTTCAGTTTTCCCTTTTCCTTCGGCGGTATTCCTTCAAAGGTGACCCGTTTAAACTCTTCCTGTTGTAGCGGTTTAGACGTTTGCAATATAAAGCGGATCTTTTGCGTGTCCCCTTGCTCTACGCGTACTACCGGCTGCGTGACAATTAAGCGGATAGATTTATCGCTATCGGCTAAATCAACCACTTTGGTATAAAGCAGGGACGGATGCGGATCTGAATTGGTGAGGTTCATCGACACCTCACCTTTTTGTTCATCAACGAGTAAAACAGATGTCTCAGGCACCATGCCGCTGGCATAGGCCCGGGTCGTCAATATCAATAATGACAACAGCAGCGTTTTTTTCATATTAGTGGTGTGTATTAAAATGAGATAGAGCTTATTAACAGGCCCAATAAATTTTATAAAAATATTTATTGGGCCGAATTTCAGAAGGACAGCATATAAATATTAGAGATAAACAAGACTCAGCGTGGCATTACCATCCAGCTCAATTTGCGTTCCGGCACCCAGTACACCATTGTTCTGAACGGCGGAAACGATATCCAGCGGCATCACTAAATCTTTAAACAGCATTGGGGTGGTTTTGCCGGTTTCAGCAACGGTAACGATACGGGTAGCGTCGGAGTAATATAAAGCCCCGCTATTTGCATTCTCCCACGAGCTATTTGCCCCGCCTCTATTTTTCACGATCATATCCACTGCCGCGCCATCAGCAGTTAATCCATCCTTCATTGCCGTAACGGAATAAGCACCGATCTTCATGTCATTAACGGTACCGAGGCCAAACGCCGCAGATTCCGTTGTCATATTTTGCCCCGGGATATAGTCAGCAATATACGCCGAGCTTGAAATCTCAACTTTAGAACTGGCACGGTTATCCTTCGCCACGATGCCCACGCTGGTCGCCGCATCGCAGCTAACCGTTAGAGTAATGGATTTTTTGCCCAACTGAACCAGGGTGCTACCGCTGACCGGCTTTTCGAGAACCGAGTTGTTCATAGAGCCGTAATCAACAACACCACTGTTGCTCAGCTCCGGGGTGCACGCAGCCGGAACAAAGGTTCCTTTAACGGTGAGAGTAGTATCCGTAGCAGCATTAACGCCCGCAGCAGAAACAATAGCAGCGCAAACGCATAGCGCAGAAAGCGACTTTTTAGAGAACATATCAATTTTCCTTAATGTATCGTACGACCGATATCAATAAAAATATCGGCACATCCTTTATCCAATTAAATCATTGCCACTAATCATCCCCTCAATAATTATTGAGAAAAGAATTAGTCACTGGAAGTAATGATGAAAGAGACTCCTCTCACCGCCGGCTAATCTACTTAATTGAACGACTAATCTCAAGAAAAATAATCGCAAATTTTAAAAAGTAAAAACCTTCAACAATTACAAGAAGATAGTAAATGAATTGCAAGTAAGTTAAATAAAACACGGGTCAGTTAATTAATCTGCTCTTTATAAATAAACGGCATCAATAGTAAAATAAGAACACATATTCATCATAGAAACACCTTAATTAAAGTTACAACAAATAAACCCAGAAAAATATGAATTCACACTCCCATTTCATCTAATATACCCTATCTCCTGTGCTGGATGACCATAGGGCACAGCAAAATAATCTGTGCAGACCCAGCCCACAGCAGAAACACACTTTGCCCTGACGGAGAAGAGACTCGACGCCAGCAGTAAAGTTATAAAATGAAAAAAAAGCGAAGCATAGCTATGGCATGCTTCGCTCGGGATAGGGGATGCCGTCTGATTCACATATGAATTCATATATGAATCAGGCCCCGCAGGGCCTGTTATTGATATCACTTCACAACGCGTAGCGCCGGGCGTCCGCCACGGGGCGGCGGCGTATCATCCGGATCGTCGTCGTGATTATCTGGCTTATCGCCATCGATCACCGACATGACCGTTTCGCTGTCAGGCAGCTCTTCTTCATCGTTCAGGCTGGTGACATCTTCATCGTAAGCGGCTTCTGGTTCGAACATGGTCCCCGCACCGTTCTCACGCGCGTAAACCGCCAGTACGGCAGCCATCGGCACGGAGACATTGCGCGGCACACCGCCGAAACGCGCGTTAAAACGCACTTCGTCGTTCGCCAGCTCCAGGTTACCGACAGCACGCGGAGCAATATTGAGAACAATTTGCCCATCACGCGCATACTCCATCGGCACAAGTACGCCCGGCAGAGTCACGTCAACGACCAGATGCGGAGTCAGCTGGTTATCCAGCAGCCACTCATAGAACGCCCGCAGCAGGTACGGGCGACGAGGCGTCAGCTGTGATACATCCATCATTTAGCCCCGACCGAGGCGCATTTCACGCTCGGCTTCAGTTAAAGAAGCGAGGAAGGAGTCGCGCTCAAATACGCGAGTCATATAGCCTTTAAGCTCTTTCGCGCCAGCACCAACCAGCTCGACGCCAAGAACCGGCAGGCGCCACAGCAGCGGAGCCAGGTAGCAGTCCACCAGGCTAAACTCATCGCTCAGGAAGTAGGGCTTCTGGGTGAAGACCGGCGCAATGGCCTGCAACTCTTCACGCAGCTGCTTACGTGCAGTATCGGCCTGCGAAGCGGTACCGGTCTGAATAGTATTCATCAGAGAATACCAGTCTTTTTCGATACGCTGCATGTAAAGACGGCTTTCCCCACGGGCCACCGGATAAACCGGCATCAGCGGCGGATGCGGGAAACGCTCATCCAGGTATTCCATAATGATGCGAGATTCCCACAGAGTGAGCTCACGATCCACAAGCGTCGGCACGCTTTGATTCGGGTTGAGGTCAATCAGATCCTGAGGCGGGTTATCCTTCTCCACGTGCTCTATCTCAAAACTAACACCTTTTTCGGCCAGCACGATGCGGACCTGATGGCTATAGATGTCAGTAGGACCAGAAAACAGCGTCATTACCGAACGTTTGTTGGCAGCGACAGCCATGAAAACCTCCAGGTATATTCAGAATTTTGTACTGCTGCCGACCACGGATGGCCAGCCAGATGTAAAAACCCCATTTGCGTGATATCACTTTTGCTTATCATCCAAACAAAAAATGAACAATCACCTGCATTTGGGCAGAAAATTGGATGATAGTTTACCAGATTTTGAAGACGTTGTGGTGAGGGTATTCTGGAAATGCTGAAAAAGTGGTAATAATGGGGCGTTTGTAGAGTGAAAATGGCAAATTTATCCATAAAAAAACCCGCCGAAGCGGGTTTTTTCGCAAATTGTTCTGCATAAGCAGAGGACAATTAACGTTTGGAGAACTGCGGACGACGACGTGCTTTACGCAGGCCGACTTTCTTACGTTCAACCTGACGAGCATCACGAGTAACGAAACCAGCTTTACGCAGTTCGCCACGCAGGGACTCATCGTACTCCATCAGAGCGCGGGTGATACCGTGACGGATCGCACCAGCCTGACCAGAGATACCACCACCTTTAACGGTGATGTACAGATCTAATTTCTCAACCATGTCGACCAGTTCCAGCGGCTGACGAACTACCATGCGGGCAGTTTCACGACCGAAGTACTGTTCCAGAGAACGCTGGTTGATAACGATTTTACCGTTGCCCGGTTTGATGAAAACGCGAGCTGCGGAACTTTTGCGGCGACCGGTGCCGTAGTATTGATTTTCAGCCATTGCCTATAATCCCGATTAGATGTCAAGAACTTGCGGTTGCTGTGCCGCGTGGTTGTGCTCGTTACCCGCGTAAACTTTCAGCTTACGGTACATAGCACGACCCAGCGGGCCTTTTGGCAGCATGCCTTTAACCGCGATTTCAATCACACGCTCAGGACGGCGGGCAATCATCTCTTCAAAGGTCGCTTCTTTGATACCACCGATGTGGCCGGTGTGGTGATAGTACATTTTGTCTTCGCGCTTGTTGCCGGTTACAGCAACTTTTTCTGCGTTCAGAACGATGATGTAGTCACCGGTATCAACGTGCGGAGTGTATTCCGCTTTGTGCTTACCGCGCAGGCGCAGAGCCAGTTCGGAAGCCAGACGGCCCAGAGTTTTACCGGTCGCGTCAACAACATACCAGTCGCGTTTTACGGTTTCTGGTTTAGCTGTAAAAGTTTTCATTAAAAGCTTACCCAAATAAATAAGTTACACGTTGGTGAACACCCAAACGTTTAGTCAGTTGAGGTTCACACGACATTGTCCAGCAAACCTACCCCTTCGAATAGCCTATGCCGGCACATAGAAAGTTTTGGGAAAAAAACCTTCTCGTAACGTGGGGTCGCAAGATTATAGAGAAGTCGGGGTCAAAGATCGACCCCTTTATGTGATTTGTACCCGGTTTTACCCCGCCAGGTGTTCTCGCTTCAGATACTCCTCGCTCTGCATCTCCTGCAGGCGCGATAAACAGCGCTGGAACTCGAATTTTAATCTCTCGCCCTGATAGATCTCATACAGCGGAACCGCCGCACTGACCACCAGTTTGACGTGGCGTTCGTAGAATTCATCGACGAGGGCGATAAAGCGCCGCGCCTCGCTCTCCATCAGCCCGGTCATCACCGGCACATCAAAGAGCATGACGGTATGAAACAGACGCGAAAGCGCAATATAGTCGTGCTGGCTACGCGCATCCACGCACAGCGTCGCAAAGGAAGCCGCCAGCGTCTGGTTCTCAACGCCTAACGTCGGCAGCGGGCGGTGGTTTATCTCCAGCGTTGGCATCTGCTCGCGCTTTGCGCCCGCCAGCGCCAGCCACAGTTTGTCCATCTGCTGGCGGGTCTCAGCGTTCAGCGGCGACAGCCACAGGTGCGCCTGGGTCAGCGTGCGCAGACGATAATCGATGCCGGCGTCGACATTCATCACATCGCAGTGCTGCTTAATCGCGTCGATCGCAGGCAGGAAGCGGGCGCGCTGCAGACCGTTACGGTACAGTTCGTCAGGAGGAATATTCGACGTCGCCACCAGGGTTATCCCGCGGGCAAACAGCGCTTTCATCAGACCGCCCAGCAGCATCGCATCGGTAATGTCAGAGACAAAAAACTCATCAAAGCAGAGCACATCGGTTTCAGCTTTAAAACGGTCCGCAACGATTTCCAGCGGATCGCTGTGCCCCTGCAGCGTGGTTAACTCTTCATGTACCCGCAGCATAAAGCGATGAAAATGCAGACGTTGTTTACGTTCTCCCGGCAGACTTTGAAAGAACAGATCCATCAGCCAGGTTTTCCCTCTGCCGACCCCACCCCACATATAGAGACCGCGAACTGCGGCCGTTTCGACAGCGGGTTCACGCTTGCCCAGCAGCTTGCCGAATTTCGCCCGCAGACCGCCGCCGGTTTGCGGCGCTACCGAAGGTTTATTCTGCAATTCTTGATAAATCGTATCGAGGCGGCTGACCGCTTCTCGCTGAACGTCGTCAGGTTGATGGCTTCCCTCTTTGAGAGCGGAAAGGTAACGCGATGTTGGGGACAGGCTTTGCATGATCTAATTGTTATTCCTTGAAAACCGTAATGCCGTAGCTCACGATTGACGAAAAAAAGGCTGCTCTACACTACGTGATGATACGCCAGGATTCCACTTCTGTGGAATTAGCGGTTATAGTGGCACTATCGGGCGCAGGCGGAGAGCCTCATAGCCACCCTACGGAACCACAAAACAACGGGAGATGTTCATGACCTGGGAATACGCGCTAATTGGGCTAGTTGTCGGCATCATTATCGGTGCCGTCGCGATGCGTTTTGGCAATCGTAAATTACGCCAACAGCAGGCGCTGCAGTTTGAACTGGAAAAGAATAAAGCAGAGCTGGAGGAGTACCGCGAAGAGCTGGTGAGCCATTTCGCCCAGAGCGCCGAGCTTCTGGATAACATGGCGCATGATTACCGCCAGCTGTATCAGCATATGGCGAAAAGCTCCAGCAACCTCCTGCCGGACACCATGGCGGACGCTAATCCGTTCCGCAATCGTCTGGAAGAGTCCGAAGCGGGCAACGATCAGGCTCCGGTCCAGATGCCGCGCGACTATTCTGAAGGCGCATCCGGTCTGCTGCGCGGCGGTGTAAAGCGCGATTGATTCGGCAACGCCAGTAAAAATATTTTCCGGGCGCACCCTCTGCGCCCGTTTCAACCTCTCATCCCAGCTACAATTTAACTATTGCCCACGTTGTTACCGGGTCGAAAATTCAATAACATCGGGCCATTCGGGACGTTTCCCATACACCTCAGGTTACGAGAGCCAGCAACTAATGAATAAACCAACTTTGCTGTTGAGTGCGTTAGCGTTAAGCATTGGGTTGTCGTTGTCAGCCTTACCTCCGGCAGCAGCGTCTTTACCGACACAAGTTCCGGGCCAGGGCGCGCTGCCAAGCCTCGCGCCAATGCTGGAAAAAGTGTTGCCGGCGGTGGTGAGCGTACAGGTTGAGGGTACCGCGTCACCCGCGCAGGATATGCCGGAAGAGTTGAAAAAATATTTTGGCGACAACGCGCCGCAAGAGCAGGCGCAGCCTTTTGAAGGACTGGGTTCTGGGGTCATCATTGATGCCGCAAAAGGCTACGTGCTGACCAATAATCACGTCATTAATCAGGCCCAGAAGATCAGCGTCCAGCTCAACGACGGGCGTGAGTTCGATGCCAAACTGGTCGGCAGCGACGAGCAGAGCGATATTGCACTGCTGCAGATCCTCAAGCCCAGTAATTTGACGCAAATCGCTATCGCCGACTCGGACAAGCTGCGGGTTGGCGACTTCGCCGTCGCCGTCGGTAACCCGTTTGGCCTGGGTCAGACCGCCACATCCGGGATTGTTTCCGCCCTTGGCCGCAGCGGCCTGAACCTTGAGGGGCTGGAAAACTTTATCCAGACCGATGCTTCCATTAACCGCGGCAACTCCGGTGGCGCGCTGCTGAATCTCAACGGCGAGCTGATTGGCATCAACACCGCCATTCTGGCCCCGGGCGGCGGCAGCGTCGGCATTGGTTTCGCCATTCCCAGCAATATGGCAAAAATCCTCTCTCAGCAGCTTATCCAGTTTGGCGAAATCAAACGCGGCCTGTTGGGTATTAAAGGAATGGAAATGAGCGCGGATATCGCCAAAGCGATGAATCTTGACGTCCAGCGCGGCGCATTCGTTAGCGAAGTCCTGCCAAACTCGGGGTCGGCTAAAGCGGGCGTTAAATCTGGCGACGTTATCGTCAGCCTGAACGGCAAACCGCTCAACAGCTTCGCCGAACTGCGTTCACGCATCGCCACGACCGAGCCGGGAACCAAGGTGAAATTAGGACTATTGCGTGAAGGGAAACCCGTTGAAGTGGAGGTCACGCTGGACAAGAGCACCTCGTCTTCCGCCAGCGCAGAGCTTATCGCTCCGGCGCTACAGGGCGCATCGTTAAGCGACGGTCAGATGAAGGATGGGACCAAAGGCGTCATCATTGATAACGTCGATAAAGGCAGCCCTGCCGCGCAGGCCGGCCTGCATAAGGACGATATCATTATTGGCCTCAATCGCGAACGCGTGCGCTCGATTGCCGAACTGCGAAAAGTACTCGAAAGCAAACCGACGGTCATTGCACTGAACGTCGTTCGCGGCAGCGAAAGCATCTATCTACTGCTGCGCTAACTCGCCTTCCGGACATCGCGTGCAGTGCGATGTCCGGACAAGTCGTGTTATGCTTCGCCTGTCTATCCATCAAAGATATCTGCATCATGCCTGCAAAGCTTTTACGTTCGATACTTATCGGTTTGATCGTCGGCGGTTTGCTGCTGGCCGTCATGCCTTCCCTGCGCCAGTGGCAGCTTTCGCCGACCACGCAATACGATAGCGCGGATGAATCCCCCGCCAGCTATAATTCCGCCGTCCGTCGCGCGGCGCCTGCGGTCGTCAATGTCTATAACCGCGCCCTTAACAGCACCAGTCATAATCAGTTAACGCTCGGCTCCGGCGTGATCATGGACCAGCGCGGCTATATTCTGACCAACAAGCACGTCATCAACGATGCCGATCAGATTATTGTTGCCCTGCAGGATGGCCGGGTCTTTGAAGCGCTGCTGGTCGGCTCAGATACCCTCACCGATCTGGCGGTATTAAAAATCAACGCCAGCGGCGGTCTGCCGGTTATTCCGATTAACCCGAAACGCGTGCCGCATATCGGTGACGTCGTGCTGGCGATTGGCAACCCGTACAACCTCGGGCAAACCATTACCCAGGGCATTATCAGCGCCACCGGGCGTATCGGTCTGAACCCCACTGGACGCCAGAACTTCCTGCAGACCGATGCGTCAATCAACCACGGTAACTCCGGCGGCGCGCTGGTGAACTCGCTGGGCGAGCTTATGGGTATCAATACCCTGTCATTTGATAAAAGCAACGATGGCGAAACGCCGGAGGGCATCGGCTTTGCGATTCCTTTCCAGCTGGCGACCAAGATTATGGATAAGCTGATCCGCGATGGCCGCGTGATTCGTGGCTACATTGGGATCAGCGGCCGCGAAATTGCGCCGCTGCACGCGCAGAGCGGCGGCGGTATCGATCAATTGCAGGGGATTGTAGTCAATGATGTGGCGCCGGAAGGCCCGGCAGCCCAGGCAGGGATCCGCGCCAATGACGTGATTATTTCGGTTAACGATAAACCCGCCGTTTCCGCCCTGGAAACCATGGATCAGGTCGCAGAGATCCGTCCGGGCTCGGAAATTCCGGTGGTGATTATGCGTGACGATAAAAAAATTACGCTGCATATCGCCGTACAGGAATATCCTGCGACCAACTAACAGGCTCCCCGAACGGGGAGCGCTATTTAATCAGCAAAAATCGGCCCGGCCGGGAATTTCGCCAGAAACCCGGTGACGGCCAGCAGCGACCACAGCCCCGGCCAGGCAAACTGCCGCTCCCGCAGCTCGTCATCGAGCGTCATCAGCGCAAATTCGCCGTTATCACCCAGTACGCCGCCCTGCCAGAGCAACCGTTGAGCCTGCTGCCGCGCCCAGGGTGATTCGCTCTTCCAGGCCAGCAGATGCAGCAGCGACTGCTGCAGGCAGACGCCATGAGGATGCTTGTCCCGCAGCAGTCGCCGGTAAACCGGCAGCGATATGCTGCGCACGGTATAAAATCCGCTGCGGGTTTCAGCATCGGCATCCGCCGCGCCGGCACAATACTGGCCGGCCAGGTCGCACAGACGATTGTGCGTCAGCGTCTTTCCCAGTGCATCCAGATGACCCGCTGCGGCACACAGCAGCCCACTTCTTTGCATCCACGGTGTGGAGTCCCGAAATACCGTATCAGGCAGCGCCGGTTCTGTTTCAGCTGCTTTATTTTGCGTACCCGCCTCATAGCAATGGACAAAAAAATCATGGCCTCCGCGGGCAACTGATGGGTGCGCTAACAGGTTAAGCGCGGGCTGCAGTTGTTCAACTTCATCTACTGATGCCAGCATGTAATCGATAATGACATCTTTTGTCGATGCCCTGCTTTCGGGGCGTAATGTTATGGTTTCATTCATCAAAGCCTCCTTATAGGAAATCTCCCGGTGGCGCTGCGCTGACCGGGCTACGGGTCCGTGCGATCCGGTAGCCCGGACAAGGCGCGTTAAGC
>NZ_KV793412.1:0-896 GCF_001808475.1 Klebsiella sp. HMSC09D12
GCTGGTCCATCGATTTTATGCACGACGCGCTGGTCTGCGGCAGACGCTTCCGAACCTTTAATGTGGTGGATGATTTTAACCGTGAAGCACTGGCGATAGAAATCGACCTGAATATCCCGGCTCAGCGAGTCATCCGGGTGCTGGACAGGATCGTGGCAAACCGCGGCTACCCGCTGAAAATGCGGATGGACAACGGGCCAGAGCTGGTCTCGCTGGCGCTGGCACAATGGGCCGAAGAACATGGCGTACAGCTCGAATTTATCAAGCCGGGTAAGCCGACACAAAATGCTTTTATCGAACGGTTCAACCGAACATACCGGACAGAAATCCTGGATTTTTACCTGTTCAGAACACTGAATGAAGCACGGGAAATTACCGGGCGCTGGCTGATGGAATATAACAACGAGCGGCCTCATGAATCCCTGAATAACCTGACACCGGAAGAGTACCGGCTGATGGCTGAAAAACCGGAACTCTCAAAAAATGCATGGAACTAAAACAGGTGTGCTTACATCATAGCTTGCTTTCTGATAGAGGTCTGTTTGCTGTGCTTTGATCTTTTCAATCTCATCAGGACTGGTTAAATGGCGGTGCCACTCCAGCGTGCGGGCATTGCCTGTTAACACCAGCCTGTCACCTTTATCGCGGATCTCTATAGTCCTTTCGGAAAAACTCACCGGCCCCTGGTCACGTCCTGCCAGGTGGTCAATGAAGTCATCCCGCCCTTCTTCATCCTGGACAATCCATTCACCCCGCGTAAAAGCTTCTTTTGCGCACTCAAGGGCATCATGTATGGTTTTCGCTTTACCTACCAGGAACGTGCCTTCTGTAACGTACGTGCCATACAGCGGTATACTCTACCTGATGTAGCCCCCTGAAACACCAGACAGTAGCTG
>NZ_KV793413.1:0-27605 GCF_001808475.1 Klebsiella sp. HMSC09D12
TTAAAATAGTCATCAACAGGTTGACAGCATTACCTGGATGACAATCCTCTTTCGACTGACATTTAAGTTTAAAAAAGTCACGTCCGTTGCTTTTAGATATTTTTTCTGTGAGATGTGCTTTCGCTGAGATAATGGATGCCTTTGATACAAGATAGGTATTAACTATATCATCCGCGCTCTCTATATAGTTAAGAGCTCTGAGCTTTCTGGAAATGAGTGATATCAGAATAGTTATAACAGAAAGACGTTGTTGACCATCAATTATTTCCAGCATTGAACTGTCGGTTGTGCCTGATAAAACGACTGTCCCGAGGAAGTACTCAGCATGGCTGAAGCTCTCGTTCTCGTACTGAATGTTTCTCCTAATATCATCCCAGAACTCATCAAGCTGAAGTTTTTCCCAGCTGAAGTCCCGCTGATTTCGGGGGATAACGTAACGTCTGTTAACTGAAAGAATATCGTTTATATCAACCTGTACGGCATCAAAGTTCATGCTCCCTCACTTGTGTTATGTATTAGCATATTGTGCAGGTCTACTAGACTGGCCCCATGAATCTCCAGACAGTTGGTATCACTTAAATTAGTGATAGTCTTAATACTAGTTTTAGACTAGTCGTTGGAGTCCGAATGATTGATGTTCTAGGTCCAGAGAAGCGCAGACGGCGCAGCGTTCAGGAAAAAATCGCCATTGTTCAGCAGAGCTTTGAGCCCGGAATGACCGTGTCGCTGGTCGCCCGTCAGCATGGCGTTGCTGCCAGTCAGCTGTTCCTGTGGCGTAAGCAATATCAGGAAGGCAGTCTCACTGCGGTTGCCGCGGGTGAACAGGTTGTACCCGCGTCGGAGCTGGCATCTGCAATGAAGCAAATTAAAGAGTTACAGCGCCTGCTGGGCAAAAAAACCATGGAAAACGAGCTGCTGAAAGAAGCCGTTGAATATGGCCGACAAAAAAAGTGGATAGCGCACGTGCCCTTGTTGCCGGAGGATGGCGAATAAGCCTTGTCAGTCGTTGCCTCCGGGTCTCACGTGCGCAACTGCATGCCATGGCCCGTCGGTCGAAGGGCTGGCAGGATCGTCGGTGCAAGCGCAAGCCTGATGATACTGAAGCGCTGGCTCGTATCCATACCGTTATCGACGATCTGCCCACCTATGGTTATCGTCGTGTATGGGCACTGCTGCGCAGACAATCAGAAACTGACGACATGGCGGTGATCAATGCCAAACGCGTATACCGCATCATGCGTCAGAATGCGCTGCTGCTTGAGCGTAAACCGGCAATACCGCCCTCGAAGCGGGCGCATAGAGGGAAAGTGGCCGTTGGAGAAAGTAACCAGCGGTGGTGCTCCGACGGCTTCGAGTTCAGCTGTGATAACGGTGAAAAACTGCGGGTCACGTTCGCGCTGGACTGTTGCGATCGCGAGGCACTTCACTGGGCGGCAAGTACCGGTGGATATGACAGTGAAACCGTGCAGGACGTCATGCTGGGTGCAGTAGAGCGTCGCTTCGGTAACAGGCTGCCGACATCCCCCGTTGAGTGGCTGACAGACAACGGTTCAGCCTACCGTTCTCATCAGACGCGTCAGTTCGCCAGAATGGTAGGACTGGAGCCAAAACATACGGCGGTACGTAGTCCAGAAAGCAACGGAATGGCGGAGAGCTTCGTGAAAACGATGAAGCGCGACTACATCAGCATCATGCCAAAACCTGACGGGTTAACAGCGGCAAAGAACCTTGCGGAGGCCTTCGAACATTACAACGAATGGCATCCGCACAGTGCACTGGGATATCGTTCGCCACGGGAATATCTGCGGCGGCGAACCAGTAATGGGTTAAGCGATAAAAAGTGTCTGGAAATATAGGGGCCAATCTATCTACCATACATTAGTACTCTAAACTTAAGAATGGTCTATCTGACTTTTGCTTAACGTCCCGGAATTATCAAGATTGTTGCTAAAAAGGCAATAATCCACTCATCGCAACAATCAGCCATTTTTTGTGATTATCCTGCAATAATCCTTCTTCTCTCCTTTATAGATCCGAAAAATACCAAAGTCGGATCTCCATACTACTGCAGTGTTGTTTTGGCTAAAATTCGGGAGATGGAAGCGGGGGAGCAAGCTGATATAATGATGTAAGAACTAATCTTACATAAGAAGCGGAGGGGTTATGGCCCGTACGATGACGGTGGACGTGGGTGATGAGCTGCGTGAATTTATCGATTCCCTGGTTAAGGCCGGTGATTACCGTACCCAGAGCGAGGTCATGCGTGACGCGCTGCGTCTACTGCGCGAGAAGCAGGCTGAATCACGCCTTCAGGAACTCCGCGATCTGCTGGCCGAAGGAATCAGCAGCGGCGAGGCGAAACCATGGAACAAGGATGCATTCCTGAAGAATGTCAGGGCCAGGGTGGCAAATGAAAGAGATTGAGCTGACACCAAAAGCAGAAGAGGATCTGGAGGCCATCTGGGACTACAGCTTCAGAGAGTTCGGGGTTGTTCAGGCGGATGCATACATCGGCCGTATAGCTGCAGTGTTTGATGTGCTGGCCATGCATGATATCGGCACGCATCGTGCAGAGCTGGGAGACGATATCTGCACACTGCCGGTGGAACAGCACATGATCTATTTTGTATCATCACATTCTATGGTTACGGTCATTCGTATTCTCAGCCAGTCTCAGGATACGGCGCGGCATGAACCCTGGAGATGACTGGGGAACAGGATTCTCAAACAACATAAGTTAATTGTAAGGTCGGCATGACCAAAAAAGACATTGTGTATGGACTCTTTCATTATTATTCATTTCGCTTATAAAAAAAACGCTCCCGGACGGGAGCGTAAGCCAGTGACTTCGGCGTCAAATGAGGGTCTGACAAGTGGAGCTGCGGGTTAATTCTGGGTGATCTGGCTGCGATGCTTTTCCGCCTGTTGCTGATGAATAACGGAAGACTGACCATTATTCGCCTTCTCATGCACAACAGCGGCTTTCTCATGCTCGCTCATTTCGGAAAATGGCTTAGCAGTTTTTTGGGTGTTCTCAGGTTTGGCTTTCATCATTTTTTTATGCATTTCAGCCATGTCCTGATGGGCAGCAGAATTGCCGTTTTGCATCATTTCATGGGACATTGCGGCCTGATCGTGACCGCTCATATCCATCATTTTCATGCTCTCCCCCTGAACTGCACTTTTTTCAGCGGATGATTGCATCTGATGGGCAGGCGCCTGGGCATTATTTACCTGGTCATGCATGTTCATTGTCTCTGCAGCCTAGGCAGATGAAGCGACAGCCATCATGGCAATAAAGGATACAAGGATCTTTTTCATGGTTGGGTCTCCGGTGTTTTCATACCCGAACAATCAATGCTTATAACAGAGAAAGCATTTGATCTCAGGGCTGGTTGATCATCACGCCAGGAACCGGGCGATTGAATTATCACGCTGTCCTGATTTATGGCTGATTATAAAAAACCGCCTCTGTTTATCGCGTGACTGAACGATGACATTTTTGTCACCTTCCGGGTTTCTCCTGAATAACGGTATTAATCCATTAACAGACGCACACTGAACACAATTTCCCGCCCCTGCTGTTCTGCTGACAGCTCGCCGCCGTGAGCATGAATGATCGACCTTGTAATTGATAATCCCAGCCCCGCGCCTTCCGTGTTGTAGAACCTTGATGAGTCTGCGCGATAGAACCGGTCAAACAAACGTTCCAGATTAGCGGGAACCTGGCCGGACATCGTATTCGTAATCATCACGTTCACACAGTCACTGTCACGCTCAAGGTGTATCGCTGTACAGGTGTTATCGGGAGAATACTTGATTGCATTGGAAAGCAGGTTACTGAAAGCACGGCGCAGCATATCGCTGTCTCCGGTAACAACGCCCTCTCCTTCAACCGTGATTGTCTTTCCTGTTTCGTCTGCCAGGGGCTCGAACAACTCACGTAATTCATTCAGTTCGGCTGCCAGATCCACATCATGTTTATCCAGCCGCAGCAGACCATGCTCTGAACGTGCCAGAAAAAGCATGTCACTGGTCATTCGTGACAACCTTTTCAGTTCTTCCAGGTTAGCGAATAAAATTTCGCGGTAATGCGAAACATCCCTTTCCTTAGCCAGTGCAAACTGCGTCTGCATCATCAGATTACTGACTGGTGTGCGCAGCTCATGCGCGATGTCAGACGAGAAATCTGACAGTTTCCGGAATGCCCCCTCCAGGCGATCAAACATATTATTGAACTCCTGCATGGTCTCAGAGATTTCCGGCGGAGCCAGATCGGGATTTAGACGCTGATCCAGGCTGTGTACAGTCATGGAGGAAGCCAGACTGGTCATTTCCCGTAACGGTTTCAGACCAATACGTGTGGTCAGCCAGCCCAGAAAAACAGAAATAAAGACCAGACCGATATTGAACCAGAACAGCCAGGTACTGAGTTTGTCCATAAACAGGGTGTGATACCCAGTATCCGTGGCAACCGTAATGATGACATGTTTGCTTTTACCCTGTTCCGGCGTCACGGCAACCCGCCGCGAGATACTGCGGTACACGGTGTTATTTTCTTCCGTCTGGATCATATAGTCGAGAATATCACCCGACTTATTAAGCAGGACCGCTGGAACAACAGAATTTTTGGCATAGAGTTCAACAATTTTTTCATTTTCCATGTTTTTTATAGAAATGAATAAACCATTGTGCCCTACCATCGCATCGTTTATTTTTTCTGATAATGACTTAATATCCGTTTTGTTCCGGAACGTCTCTGTTTTAAGAAACTCTTCGGTGAGCTGAAGTTTACCTGTCAGAAAATCGCGGTCCTGATTATCGAAATAGCCATTAAGGGTGCTAATCAGGATAAAACTTGATAACCACCATACCGTAAGCATCACCGCAGAAAAAATCAGGCTCAGGCGTGTGGTCAGGGAAATTTTGAACCTCACTCTTCTCTGATCTCCAGGACATATCCGGCACCGCGAACGGTATGGATCAGTTTTGGCTCAAAGTCATCATCAATTTTACTTCTCAGACGTCTCACGGCGACATCAATCACATTCGTATCACTGTCAAAATTCATGTTCCAGACCAGGGACGAGATAAGACTCCTGGGTAACACTTCTCCGGTGCGTTGCAGCAGCAACTCAAGCAGAACGTATTCTTTACCGGTGAGATGGATCTTCTTCCCCGAACGGATCACGGTCCGGCGCACCATATCAACGGTCATATCGGCGATGGTGCAGACTGTTGCGGCCTGCGAGCGTGCCCGGCGCAGTAGGGTTCTTACACGTGCAACCAGCTCCGTAAAATCAAAGGGCTTAATCAGGTAGTCATCTGCGCCAAGCTCCAGTCCTTTCACTTTGTCCCGCACGTTGTCCTTTGCGGTTAAAAACAGGACCGGTTCTTCGTGCCCGGACTCCCTCAGTGCGCTGATGATTTGCCACCCGTCGAGGAAAGGCAGCATCACGTCCAGTATTATCAAATCATACTGTCCCTTCGACGCGGCCCCGAGACCATCGCGGCCATTATTAAAGAGATCGGCCTGATAGCCTTCCTCAACCAGTCCCTGCTGCAGGTAACGACCTGTTTTTTGTTCGTCTTCAACGATTAAAATACGCTGCATGGTCAACTCGCTGATATGAAAGTAAAAATCTCACGCATGAGCTTTGGCTGTCCCCTAGCTGACCTGAGACGGAGCAAGCATTCCGAGCCACGCTACGGCGCCCAGAATGATAATCGCAACAACGAATTCTGTCAGGATGCTGTTTCGCATCAGGGCAACGCTGCGATCATAATTCCCTTCCCTGACCATAACTTCAAGCCGGGGACCCAGGTGAAACCGGTTTGCTGCAGCCAGAAGAAGCATCAGAACAAACAGAGCCGTCTTGGCAAGCAATATCCTCCCCCAGGAACTGTTGAATAAGGGAGTTAAGTTACCCTCAGCAATATACAGATAGTTGACCAGCGCACTCAGGATCAGGGCTACAACAATCACCGTTCCTGCCGTGGCAAATTTTGCCAGGGAGTCAGATATCACAATGACGCTCTGTGCATTATGCTCGTTTCTGCGCATCAGCAGGATAGCAAATGCAACCAGAGCACCTGTCCAGGCACCTGCAGCGCCGAGATGGGTCAGATCGCTCAGTAAATGGAGATAGTAATGCAGACCGTCATGCATAACGGCGTGTCCTCCCCAGGCAAGTGTAGCCAGCGCCACGCCCCCACTCATCGTCATCAGCAGGCAGGACAATAGTCTCTTATTAGTGTAAAGGAACAAAGCACCGAGTGTGGTAAACAGGGCACAGAGCCTGACAATCCAGCTAATACCCACATCAGTTTCTTCTATCACCATCTCGATAACATGGATGGATAATTCTCTGAGGTCAGTTACTCCACTCATGGCATTAGATACCAGGAGCATATTAATGCCAGTAAGAATGATGCCTGTAACAACAGCAAAGGTTATAAACGACCTGAAATTAGTCAGGTTATAGGTTTCATGTCTGACACCACTTATTCCATATATCTGAAAAAATGGCAATCCAAATATTACCATCAAATCCAGATAAAGAAGAAAACGAATAACAATCATAATCAGGTCGTTCATAATATTACTTCACTGTAAAGGTGTAATTACCGGTAATAGGGTGCGTATCTGAAGAAACCGCGCGCCAGTCAACACGATAAGTGCCAGCGGGTAAAGGCTCTCGCGGAATAATGACCATCGATTTAGGGTCAGCGCCTGGCGCCACTTTTGCCGCGACCGGCATCGGAGAATGTGATGACATGCCTTTCATACCCGTCATCGTTAATTTTGCACCTGAGAATTTCACGGTCAGATTTTCCGAGAAATTAAGCTGAATCTTTTCCGGGGCCGCTACGGCTGAATCAGCCTGTGGCACAGAGCTTTTTAATTCCGGATGGGCCATAGCAGAGAAAGCAACGCCCATAACGAGGCCACCTGTAAGAATGGCTTTATTTAAAATCGACATTTTATTTACCTGTTTAGTTGAGTGTTTTATATCAGTGCGTTAAAACCAGATTCTGGCTCCCGCCAGGAATACTACCTGATGGTCTTTCTCACCTTCTCTTTTCGCCATATCGGATGTTTTCCCGTAAAGTTGATTCCAGGAAACGCCTATATAGGGTGCAAACTCACGGCGTATTTCATAGCGCAGCCGGAGCCCCAGCTCTGTGTCAGTCAGTCCCCTGCCGCGACCCCGCGATTCATCATCCTGACTGTAGAAATTCACCTCATAGGATGGCTGGAGTATGAGCCGGTTAGTCAGTAAAACGTCGTATTCTCCTCCCAGACGAAGGGCTGCTTTTCCGCCATTACTGACAAAACCCGTAATTTCAGACTCAAAATTATAGAGTGCCAGCCCCTGAAAACCGACAGCAGCCCAGGTCCGGGCAGAAGCAGGTCTGAAATCCTGCCTGACACCCGCAACCAAATCCCACCATGGGCCAACCGCATGTCCCCAGAGTAACTGCGCTTCAGCCGCCTCCGTTTCCCCATTGCTTCGTTCACCTTCACTCTTTAGCCAAATCCGATCTGTGTCGCCTCCAATCCAGCTGTTAACACTCCAGCTGAAATTGTTGGTGTTATCCGACCGTTGCCATTCCAGTTGATCCAGCAGAACCAGATAATTAATCGCACTGTCGTGAATCGCATGCCCCTGTAAATTGCCGAATGCAGCCTTCCGGTCGGCATCGGTAACAGGCGGAATTGGCGTTCTGCTCTCAGTTACAATGGGCTCCATTGACGTCATCTCAGTGAAATTCTCATCTGCTGGCATCTGCATGGCAGACATGTCGTGCCCGGCGTGGGGATGTGCAGAGACGGAGCCCGCCGCAATAGAAAGCTGTGAGGTAAACAAACCGGCGACCAGAACAGGTATGGCCTTCAAATTTCTCTTCATTCGCATCATTCCTCCACCCGGACTTCACGAAACATTCCCATTTCCATGTGATAGAGCAAATGGCAGTGATACGCCCAGCGGCCAAGCGCATCTGCTGTCACTCTGTAACTGCGTTTTGTACCAGGGGGAACATCTATTGTGTGTTTACGAACCATGAAATTACCGTTTTCATCTTCCAGATCGCTCCACATACCATGCAGGTGAATGGGGTGAGTCATCATGGTATCGTTGATCAGCGTGATCCTGAGCCGCTCACCGTATTTCAGCAGCACCGGTGCGGCATCTGAAAAATTGATTCCGTTAAATGACCAGGCAAACTTTTCCATGTGGCCGGTTAAATGCAGTTCTATGGTACGGCCAGGTTCACGTCCGTCAGGATCCTCAAAGCGGCTTTTCAAATCCGCGTACGTGAGAACCTTTCTTCCGTTATTTCGAAGACCAATACCCGGATCATTTAATTTCGGAGAGACGCTCATCGCCTGCATATCAACCAGTGGGTTATCCGTTTCTGACGCAGGATGACTTTGCATACCCGGCATTCCGGCCATCCGGGAATGATCCATACCGGCCATGCTGCTGTGATCCATGGGCGCGGAGGATGTCCCGCTATCCGGAAGGTCAGCACCGTCCATAGACATCATCTCTCCGCTGTTATCCATGCCTCCCATCTGGCTGTGGTCCATTCCTGCCATATCATGTCCCATTCCCCCCATACCCATATCTTCCATGGTCAACAGAGGACGGGGATCGAGGGGGGGAACGGCAGCACTTAACCCCTCTCTCGTGGCCAGTGTCCCTCGAGCGTAACCGGTCCTGTCCATGGATTGTGCGAAGATGGTATAGGCCTCACCCTGAGGCTCCACAATGACATCATAGGTTTCGGCAACGGCAATCCTGAATTCGTCAACGGTAACCGGGTTTACATACTGGCCATCTGCAGCCACGACCGTCATTTTCAGCCCGGGGATACGGATATCGAAATAGGTCATTGCCGAGCCGTTGATAAACCGTAAGCGTATCTTTTCACCGGGACGGAACAGTCCGGTCCAGTTTTTCAGCGGGGCCTGCCCGTTCATGAGATAGGTGTAGGTGTAGCCACTGACATCCGCGAGGTCAGTCGGATTCATTTTCATTTCAGCCCACATTTTCCGATCGGCAATGGTGGCTGACAGCCCCCTGGTATTCACGTCGCGGAAAAAAGAGCCAACGGTTGGTTTATTGAAATTGTAGTAATCCGACTGTTTTTTTAATTTTTTCAGCAGGCTGTGAGGATTTTCATCGGTCCAGTCAGACAACATGACCACATGCTCACGATCGTAAGCAAACGGTTCTGGCTCCCTGGCATCGATGATAATGGCACCGTATACCCCCTCCTGTTCCTGCAGACCGGAATGGCTGTGGTACCAGTAAGTCCCGTTCTGCTTAACCTTAAAGGTGTAAACGTAGGTATCATCAGGCTCTATGCCCATAAAACTCAGCCCCGGAACACCATCCATATTGGCCGGAAGAATAATGCCGTGCCAGTGAATGGACGTCTGTTCATTAAGACGGTTTTTGACCTTCAGGGTAATGGTGTCACCTTCTTTCCAGCGAAGAACGGGCCCCGGCAGGCCTCCATTGATTGTTTTGGCCTGACGCTCACTGCCCGTGATATTGACGGCCGTTTCACCAATGGTCAGGTCAAACTGAGTACCCTGCAGGGATGCGGCAACTGGCAGGCTCAGACTGGAACGCGCATTGAAACTCCATACGCCAAGACTTCCGGCTACGCCAGAGAGGGTTAACCCCTTCAGGAAAGTTCGTCGAGACGTTTTCAACAGCATGCGCATTCCCTTATTTAAAGTATGGTTACTGACAGAATTCGAGAACCGATTTAAATTAAATTACTGGTTCATCCACTTACAATGAAATGAATCTAGCACACCTTAAGAAACAAATTCATTACAATCGTGTAATGTACATAGCTGTATTACATTTACGTCATCTTCCCCACAGGTTGATTATTTTTATATATGATCATAAGGACATCTTTTATGTACCTCAGAAGGTAATTACACATGAATATATTAATCACGACCACTGCGTTTACAGCTTTATTTTGTGGGGCAGCTTTTGCTCAGTCCAGTGATATTGCCCATGAAGCACATCGATTTGTTAATAATGCCTCAGCCGTCAGTCATGTGAATTCCTCGACGCATGAAAATTTACCGGACAGGGTTAATAAAAACAACACGCCCTCATTCTCTGAAATGAATGAACATGAAAGGGCCATTGTTGCTCATTCATTTATGAACAACAGCGCGTCCTATGCGCATCAGAAAATGATTGAGGAACATAAAAAAATGCTGTCCGGCAGTGATGCAAATTCAAAGACCTCGTCTTCTTCTTTTAACGAACTGAATGCCGGAGAAAAAGCCGCTCTCGTGCATGAGCAGGTCAATAATGCCGGTGCGGAAGCACATCAGACGCAGGCAAGAAAGCTTCGCGGGCTGTATTCGACCAGGTAACTGCAGGCGGGTTAGTGCTTAGCGTCAGGTGCGCAGCAGGGCTTTACTGACGGGTTACGTAGCAGGACATGAGCCCCATATTGCTCTGCCGTAACCTGTTTCAGTCCCGTTAATCATCACCGTCGGGCTGGTCATACAGTTCCCAGAGCTTCAGGAGCAAACGGGAAACAAGATATGTTACAAAAATGACGACCATCAACGGTGCTCCCGATTAACTGACAGATGACACGCCTCCTGAAAACCCCTAGCATACGCCGCAGTGTTCATGCTAACGGCGAATTCCAGTAAATGTATTCTACCGATGTCGTAAAAGAAAATGCCTACCTTTCAGCCACCCGCTCGGGGCTGGAATCGAACGAGATCGCTACTCTTCAGCGCTCCTTGCCTTCCCGGTTTAATCTGCGGCATTTGAAAAAAAATGAATCATTAAAACTCGTACTGCAAAAGAAAGCGGGAAAATCACGTGTCGTGGCCTATAAATTTACGTCCGGTTCATTTAATTACACGGCGTATCGTATATCAGATAAAAAGTTCTATAACCTTTCCGATACTTCCGGGAAAGGCAGTCTCGATTATCCGTTACCGGCCACAGCAAGACTCAGTTCGCCTTTCAATCCTGCAAGACTTAACCCGGTATCGGGAAAAGTGAGTCCCCATAATGGCATTGATTATTCCATGCCCATGAACACGAAAATAGTTAGCGTCATCGACGGAAAAATCACCCGGGCCGAATACAACAGTACCATGGGATATTTTGTTGAAGTAACGGGAAAAGCCGGTGTTAAAACTCGCTATCTCCACCTCAATAAAATACTCGTTACTAAAGGGGCCAGGGTTACACGGGGAGGTGCTATTGCGTTATCCGGTAACAGCGGACGTTCATCCGGTCCTCATCTGCATTACGAGCTGGTCATCAATAACAACCCTGTTAACTCTCTGGCGTTCCGGGCAGCGGCACCCGCTGATAACAAACTCGAACAGCATGCCTTTGCGCATGCCAGAGACTACGAACGATACCTGGACTGATAACGGGACCGCGACGCGGCCCCGTCTGCCGGATTAATTTTTTTTATCGTTTTCACTTCCGTGATGTTGATGATCTCCATGCCCTCCGTGGCCGTGGAAAAGATGCATTAGCGGGCAGACCAGCAATAACAGATATGGCCAGTAACCTGCCACATGTGACCAGTGTTCGCGCAGGAGGGCAAATGCCGCGATCGCGGCGACAGCAATAAGCGCATAGGTGGTACTTTTCATACTGGACTCCTTCTGTTCGTAACTGACCCTTCACTCAGTGTTATTTCCCGAGCCTGACACTTTTCAGACGCAACGCATTCACAATGACGCTGACGGAGGAAAGAGCCATGGCCGCCGCCGCAATAACTGGCGACAGCAGTATTCCATACACAGGATAAAGCAGACCTGCAGCCACAGGCACGCCAAGTGCGTTGTAGATAAATGCAAAAAACAGATTCTGACGGATATTTTTCATGGTGATCTCTGACAGATGACGGGCCCTGTTCAGTATCATCAAGTCGCCTTTGAGAAGGGTGACTCCGGCACTTTCAATTGCCACATCTGTACCCGTTCCCATGGCTATACCCACGTCAGCCGCTGCCAGCGCCGGGGCATCATTCACACCGTCTCCGGCCATCGCAACCACATGGCCAGACGCTTTCAGTCGGGTTATCACTGCTTTTTTGCCATCCGGCAGAATTCCGGCTTCAACCTCATCTATTCCCAGTTTCCGTGCGACTGCTTCAGCAGTAAGCTGGTTATCCCCGGTGAGCATAACAATGCGGATCCCCGCCTGACGCAAAGCTTTAAGCGCATCCGGCGTGGTTGTTTTCACGGGATCCGAGATAGCTATCAGGCCTGCAAGGTCCCCGTCTGTGGCCACATAGATAACGGTAGCGCCTTCCATCCGCAACGTATCCGCAACGGCCTTTTGATTATCAATAACGATACTGTTTTCCTGCATAGCCAGTTCATTACCAATAACAACCCGTTGACCTTCGACATCGCCTGAGACACCTTTACCCGACGGTGCATCGAAATGAGTGACTGCGGGTATTGCGATCCCCTTTTCCTGTGCTGCTTTAACTACTGCCATACCCAGCGGATGCTGCGAGCCTTTTTCCACTGCGGCTGTTACACGCAAAAGAGATGTTTCCCCACCCGGATTGAGACTGATAATCCCTGTCACCGTAGGCGAACCTTCCGTGAGCGTGCCTGTTTTGTCGACAACCAGCGTGTCCACTTTTTCAAGACGCTCAAGGGCTTCGGCATTCCTGATTAACACCCCGGCCTGGGCTCCTTTGCCCACCCCCACCATTATCGACATCGGCGTGGCCAGCCCCAGCGCGCAGGGACAGGCAATAATCAGGACCGACACAGCCGCAATGAGACCGTGCGCCATCCTGGGCTCGGGCCCCCAGACAGACCAGATCACGAAAGCAACAACCGCGATAAGTACCACCAGAGGAACAAACCAGCCTGAAACGCTGTCAGCCATTCTCTGGATGGGGGCACGCGAACGCTGTGCATCAGCGACCATCTGAACAATTCGTGAGAGCATTGTTTCATCACCGACTTTCTCTGCACGGATGATGAGACTCCCTGTCTGATTAATGGTCCCCCCGATGACAGGGTCACCCTCCGTTTTGGTAACCGGCATAGATTCCCCGGTCACCATCGATTCATCAACGGTTGTTTTGCCTTCGATCACAATACCGTCGACCGGAATACTCTCTCCTGGTCTGATGCGGAGCTTATCGCCAGGCAGAACATCTTCCGCATTAATATCCGTTTCATGACCGTCATGATCCAGCCGCCTGGCGGTTTTGGGGGCAAGATTCAGTAGTGCAGTAATGGCACCTGAGGTTTGTTCCCTTGCCCGCAATTCAAGGACCTGTCCCAGCAGAACAAGCACCGTAATAACTGCTGCGGCTTCAAAATAAACGGCCACCAGGCCATCCATGTTTCTGAACGATGCAGGAAACCAGGAGGGGAAGACGGTTGCAATGACGCTGTAAACCCAGGCTACGCCGGTCCCCATTGCAACAAGGGTAAACATATTCAGGGAGCGGTTACGTAACGACATTCCGGCCCGGGCGAAGAATGGCCAGCCACACCACAACACGACAGGAGAGGCCAGAAGCAGCTGCAGCCATGTGTTGTACTGTGGCGGTACTGTATTCCTCAAGGCGGGAAACAGATGAGATCCCATTTCGAGTACCAGAACCGGAAACGCCAGCAACAACCCCAGCCAGAAGCGTCTTGTCATGTCGTGAAGTTCATCACTCGGCCCCGTGGATGCCGTAGCTACGAGCGGCTCCAGTGCCATTCCACAGACAGGACAGCTTCCGGGACCACTGCGGCGTATCTCCGGGTGCATCGGACATGTCCACACACCTTCAGAATTCTCTTTCTCCGCCTGGTGGTGAGGCTGTTTTATCTGATCAGGGCTGACTTCGTGATGATCGTGGTGATGGTGATGGGAATGTTCACTGGCATCTTCGGTAAGATAACGATCGGGATGGGCTTTAAATTTACTCTCACAGCTGGCGGAGCAGAAATAAAGTTGATGGTCCTGGTATCGAATGCTGCTGTGCGCCCTGTCGGGCAGGATGTCCATCCCGCACACGGGATCTCTCACCTTATGCAATACGTGGCCCTCGTCCGGGGATAATGTCTGCTCAGAAGCAGTCTGGTTGTTGTGTTGCACTGCATTGTCATTTTTCACAGTAACTCTCCTTATGCATACCGAAGCATCTTCTGTCTTCAGGGTATGTCATTGATGCGATTACCACGAATGCCGCCGGCATAAGAGTGCCTGCTGCCGGCGTCCCGTTATCAGCCGTTCCGCTGACTATTCGATTCGCTGGAAGACTTTTTTACTTCCATCCGGTGAGAATGCGATAACATCGTAAGCCTCTTTTCGGGCTCCCATCTCCATTCCAGGACTTCCTGCTGGCATACCGGGGGTGGCGAGACCGTATATACCTGAACCAGACTGCATTGCCTTATGTATCGTTGTCGCAGGCACATGGCCTTCAATGATCAAATTACCGGCAACCGCGGTATGACAACTTCGCAGTCCTGCAGGAATAGCATGCTTTTCTTTCAGGGCTGACAGCGCCTGATCATTCATGACGTGAGTTCGTACTTCAAACCCGTCTTTTTCCATCGCCTTGCCCCACAGGGAACAACAGCCACAGTTTTCAGATTTGTACATATCAATCACTTTTTCACTCGCCATTGCGGGCAGTGAAAGGCCGAGAGCCAGGGCCACCAGGACCACTTTTTTCATACTCACCTCTGTATATTATCGATATAACCCCTGACGTCAGGATGAATCAGTACAGAAGGGCACCCACAGAGGATGCCCTTACAGGGTTATGACACGCTTTTTTTATGTCTGCGCAGCCAGATTAATTTGTAGGCGGCAGGAATTATGAACAGGGACAGCAGCGGAGCCGTGATCATCCCACCAATCATGGGTGCCGCGATACGGCTCATGACTTCTGAACCTGCACCGGTTCCCCAGAGTATTGGCAGCAGACCCGCAATGATCACCGCCACGGTCATGGCTTTCGGCCGGACACGCAGCACGGCACCATGATAGAGGGCTTCATCAAGACCTTCCGGTGTGAACGTCTCTTTACGGGACAATTCCGGGTGCACTTCAATGGCATGACGCAGATACATCAGCATGACCACGCCAAACTCTGCTGCCACCCCGGCCAGAGCGATAAACCCCGTTCCGGTTGCGACAGACATATGGAAGCCCTGCCAGTACAGGAACCATATCCCGCCAACCAGGGCGAACGGCAGGCTCATCAGGATCAGCAGGGCTTCATCAACCCGGCGGAATGCCAGATACAACAGGATGAAGATGATCATCACCGTCATCGGCACCATCAGCTTCAGTTTCTTGTTGGCATGCTCAAGCAGTTCAAACTGTCCGGAGAATGACACGCTGGTACCCGGTCTCAGTTTCACTTTCTGACTGATCGCCGTTTTAATGTCATTAACCACCGACACCATATCCCTGCCGCGCGCGTCAATGTAAATCCAGCTGGCTGGACGGGCATTTTCCGTTTTCAGCATAGTCGGCCCGGAAACGACCTTAATATCCGCAACATCGCCCAGCGTGATCTGCTGCTTCATCGGGGTCAGGATCGGCATCTGTTTCAGGGCCTGCGGGCTGTTCCGGTAATCCTGCGGATAGCGGATATTAATCGGGTACCGGGCCACGCCTTCAACCGTTTCCCCTACCGTCGCGCCGCCGATGGCTGATGAGATGAACAGCTGCACATCGCCCACCGTCATTCCGTAGCGGGAGGCTTTTTCCCGGTTGATATCCACATCAATGTAGCGCCCGCCTTCCAGTCGCTCTGCGAGAGCAGACACTACGCCGGGTACGGTTTTGGCGACCGCTTCGATACTCTGCGCCGTTGCATCGATATCGGACAGAACCGTTCCGGACACCTTGATACCTATCGGGCTTTTGATCCCGGTTGAGAGCATATCAATACGGTTACGGATTGGCGGCACCCAGAGGTTTGCCAGCCCCGGTAAACGGACGGTCCTGTCGAGTTCTTCAATAATCTTGTCAATCGTCATGCCTGGACGCCACTGATCCTCAGGTTTGAGCTGGATCGTGGTTTCAACCATTTCGAGCGGTGCGGAATCCGTGGCGGTCTCTGCTTTACCGGTCTTGCCAAATACAGAGGCCACTTCAGGAACGCTTTTGATTAACTTGTCCGTCGTCTGCAGGAGCGCTGCAGCTTCAGCCGGAGAGACACCCGGCAGGGTCGACGGCATATACAACAGGTCGCCCTCGTTAATCTTCGGCAGAAACTCACCGCCCACCTGGCTCAGCGGCCAGATAACGGTGAAAATGGACAAGGCCGCAACCAGCAGGGTTGTTTTTGGCCAGTGGAGAACCCGCAGCAGCAATGGATGATACGCTTTGATCAGTACCCGGTTCAGGGGGTTACTGGTCTCTGCAGGAATTTTCCCCCGGATCCAGAATCCCATCAGAATCGGAATGACGATGATGGCCAGCGCGGCCGCGCCCGCCATGGAGTACGTTTTCGTGAATGCCAGCGGGCCAAACAGACGTCCTTCCTGACCTTCCAGGGTAAAGATAGGAATAAAGGACAGGGTGATGATCAGCAGGCTGATAAACAGTGCGGGTCCCACTTCAACGGAGGCATCGGTAATCACCTTCCAGCGGGTGGCGTTGTCAATCTGCTCACCCGGATGCTGATGATCCCACTCCTCAAGCCGCTTATGCGCATTCTCAATCATCACAATGGCGGCATCCACCATCGCACCGACGGCAATCGCTATCCCTCCCAGCGACATGATATTGGCGTTCAGTCCCTGGAAGTGCATGACGATAAAGGCGATACACAGACCAAGCGGCAGAGAGATAATCGCCACCAGGGCAGAACGTACGTGCCACAGGAACAGGGCACAGACGATGGCCACCACGATAAACTCTTCCAGAAGTTTGGAACTGAGGTTATCAATCGCCCGGTCGATGAGCTGGCTGCGATCGTAGGTGGTCACGATTTCAACGCCTTCCGGCAGGCTGGCCTTCAGCGTCTCAAGTTTATCCCTCACTGCCGTGATAACGTCGCGTGCATTTTTACCCGACCGCAGGATCACCACGCCGCCAGCGACTTCGCCCTGGCCGTTCAGCTCGGCAATACCACGCCGCATTTCAGGCCCGGTCTGCACGCGGGCAACATCCCGCAGATAAACCGGCACGCCGTTCTCGCCTGTTTTCAGGACGATGTTATTAAAATCATCAATGCTCTGAAGATAACCGCTGGCACGGACCATATACTCCGCTTCGGCCATTTCAACGGATGAGCCACCGGCCTCCTGGTTAGACGATTCAAGGGCCTGTTTCACTTCGGGCAGGCTGATACCATACTGAGACAGTTTTACCGGATTGACCTGAATCTGGTACTGTTTCACCACGCCGCCAACCGAAGCGACCTCAGCCACGTTCGGGATGGTTTTCAGCTCAAATTTCAGGAACCAGTCCTGCAGAGAACGCAGTTCTGAAAGGTCGTGTTTTCCGCTGCGATCGACAAGGGCATATTCAAAAATCCAGCCCACACCTGTGGCATCCGGACCGATTTCAGAACTCACCCCGGCGGGCAGTTTTCCCTGAACCTGATTCAGATATTCCAGCACGCGGGAACGGGCCCAGTACAGATCGGTGCCGTCTTCAAAAATGACATATACATACGAATCACCGAACTGTGAAAAACCACGCACAGTTTTTGCGCCAGGTACGGAGAGCATGGTGGTGGTAAGTGGATAGGTGACCTGGTTTTCTACAATCTGCGGGGCCTGGCCGGGATAGCTGGTTTTAATAATGACCTGCACATCTGACAGGTCAGGCAAGGCATCGACCGGCGTGTTAATAATCGTCCATGTACCCCAGATGCTGAGAAACAGGGCCCCCATCATGACCAGGAAACGGTTGGCGACAGAGCGCCGGATAATCCATTCAATCATCGTCGTCTCCTCAGTGCCCTGAATGCATATTTACAGGCTGGTCAGACATTGCTGGCATACTGCTTTCTGTTTTTTCAGGATGGCGCATACGTTCCAGCGCGCCCGTAATATTGGCTTCGGAGTCAATGAGGAACAGACCACTGACCACCACGGTATCGCCTTCATTCAGGCCGGAGCCGATGCCGGACTGTTGTTGTGATTCATGCAGAACGTGGATCTGTTTCGGCACAAACTTGCCTTCATCATCAACAGTAATCACGCGCTGTTCTTTGCCGGTATCGATAACGGCCTGGCTTGGTATCAGCAGCATCTCCTGGCTCTTGGTATTGAGTTTCAGATAGGCATTCATGCCCGGCTTGAGAAACTCATCCTTATTAGAAACCTGGAGACGGACCTGAAGCGTACGGGTTGTCTGATCCACGCTGGGAAGAATGTTCCATTTTTCGACATGGAATGTTTTATCCGGATAAGCCGGTACCGAAATTTCAAACTGCGACGTATCTTTCAGCAGATAGGCGATAGATTCTGGCACTGCAGCGCTGATCCAGACCGGGTCCATTCCCTGAATCTGAGCCACCACCTTATCTTTCGAAATATTCATGCCGGTGCGCAGGTCAAATGCAGTAATGACACCATCAATAGGTGCTTTAATGGTAAAACGGGTCTGAATGCTCCGGGTAGAACGCAGTCTCTGAATATCCTCTTCCGGCATACCTGCCAGGCGAAGCCGTTCCAGAACGCCTTTAATTTGCGTGGAAGTACCACCGGTGCTGGATAACAGAAGGAATTCACTCTGTGCTTCCACCCAGTCCGGAATGGTAATATCGATAAGTGGCGTCCCCTTCTTCACATGATCGCCAATCGTCATGGGGTAGACTTTTTCGACAAACCCGTCAGAACGCGCCTGCACAATAACAAACTGATACTCGTTATAGCTGACATTAGCCGGGATTGTCTGAGAATAATTCAGCATTCCTCGCGTGACTTTTTGCGTTTTTAATCCCAGATTCTGAACCTGGGTTGGGTCGATACGGATCCCGCCACTGCTTTTATCGCCACTGTCATCAGCATATTTTGGCACCAGGTCCATATCCATAAAGGGCGATTTTCCGGGTTTATCAAATTTGGTATCCGGTTTCATTGGGTCATACCAGAAAAGCACCTTTCGTTCCGGTGCCTTTTGTTCTGTTTTTTCTGTCTTTTGTGCTGAGTTTACATACTGCCAGGCAGTAACCGATATCAGCCCCCCTGCTATGAGGCTGCTGATAATTATTGCAGCATATTTTATCTTTAAAGAAGCCATACAATTTTCCGCTAAAAAATCAAAACACCTGGCATATGCGCCTGACGGTTAACTCACACATATACCTATGTGAATGTACAGGCGCACAGGATGTAATCGCTCCGGACAGCCAATCAGGACTGCGTCACGTTAATGCTTTTGAGTAAGGAGATATTGCCCTGCTGAATAAACGAGAAATCGACATGGTTGCCTGTTTTCAGGGCATTAATAGCATCGTCTGCATTAACAAAAGTAAAGCGCATGGTCATTGCAGGCCAGCCCACCGCTGGAATTGCTTCATGCGAAATGGTGATTTTCTTAGTATTCATATCAATGTCTTTAACGACACCGGTGCCCTTGATAACTTGCTGTACCGAAGCATCACTGGCAGTATTCATATCGCCATGCTGATGTGTTTCAGCATGAAGACCGGCAGAAAACATGACAGAGAAGGCACCAAATAAAACGGCTTTAAGTGAATTACGCATTTTAATTTCCTGATTAATTAAATAAATTTACTCTACCCAACCGCCACCCAGCGCGGTAAACAGATTAATTTCGTTAACCTGCCGGGAATAGGTAAGATCGAGAATGGTTTGCTGGGTAGCGAAGAGGGAACGTTCTGCATCCAGCACTTCGATGTAACTGACAGCACCACTTGCATACAATCCTCTGGCACGCTGGAGAGTTATCTGAAGTGAATCAAGATAACGCTGCTGTGACTCAAGTTGCTGGCTAAGGCTGTCGCGCAGCGCAAGCGTGTCGGAAACATCCTTAAAGGCTGACTGAATTTTTTGTTCGTAATTAACCACCGACTGTTGCTGGCGAATTTCAGCCAGCTTCAGATTGGCTTTATTCCTGCCAGCATTAAATATAGGAATTTCAATTTTAGGGATAAAATTCCACATTCCACTTCCTGACGTAAACAGGCTGGACAGCTCCGTACTGCTTGCGGAAAGGCCACTGGTCAGGGTAATGGACGGGAAAAAGGCCGCCCGCGCTGCGCCAATATTCGCATCAGCCGCTTTCAGCTGGTATTCCGCCTCCATAATATCCGGTCGCTGCAGCAAAATTTGTGACGACAGGTTTGATGGCAGTTTAACTGGCGCGATCTCACCGCCTTTCATCCCTTTTTCTGGCGGCAGTGCACGGTACGTTCCCAGCACCAGTTGCAGGGCATTGTTTGCCTGAGCCAGATCGCCTTCTCGTTTGGCTATCTCAGCGCGGGTACTTTCGATTTGTCCCCTGGCCTGTTCAAGCGCCAGCACATTCGTACTCCCGGTCACGAGCTGTTGCTCAACGAAAGCATAGGACTGTTCGTAATTTTTCAGCGTTTCCCGCGCGATACGGAGTTGTTCATACGCCAGTTGCTGGCTGAAATAGCTTTGTGAAACGCTGGAGACCAGCAGGATATGTACAGCCCGACGGGCTTCTTCGCTGGCAAAGTAGTTCTGGCGATCAGCGTCACTCATGTTCTTGAGCTTGCCGAAAAAATCGAGCTCATAGCGGAGTTCCAGACCCGCGTCGTACTTCTGTGTGGTCGGCTTGTCGCCTTTCAGACCACCGCTGTAGGTGATCCCGGATGAGGCATTCAGCTGGGGATAACGATCTGCATCCGTGACGTTGAACTGGGCCCGGGCCTCTTCAACCTTCAGGGCAGCCATTCTCAAATTACGGTTATTAGCAAGGGCTTCCCCGATCAGCCGGGTAACCTGGGGATCGACAAAAAAGTTACGCCAGCCCGTATCCTGATAACCATTCACTGCTGGCGTCAGGCTGTTTCGGGACAGTGAAAACTGCTGGGGTACCGGTGCTGCCGGGCGCTGATATTCAGGTGCCAGAGAGACACAACCAGCCAGGATGAATATCGTGCTGATGCTGAGTAATTTTAATTTGAACATAACGCTTCTCGTCCAGGCAGACCTGGTAAATGGTTCAAATGAAGTTCAGAGTATTACCAGGGTTACTTTACAGAATGCACTCTGTTTGTCGGGTGACAGAATAATGACAATGTTGTCATTTTTACGGTAATTCGTTGATTACGATCGTGTGCGCAATAGAATGACATTAGCAGCCAGACGGGGAGCAAGATGAAAATATTGATCGTCGAAGACGAAATTAAAACAGGTGAATATCTCAGCAAAGGGCTTACAGAGGCAGGGTTCGTAGTGGATCACGCTGATAATGGTCTTACCGGATATCATCTCGCCATGACAGCCGAGTATGATTTAGTCATTCTGGACATCATGCTGCCTGATGTGAACGGCTGGGATATCATCCGCATGCTGCGCACTGCCGGAAAGGGTATGCCGGTCTTACTACTGACGGCCCTCGGCACGATCGAACACAGGGTCAAAGGACTGGAACTGGGTGCGGACGATTATCTGGTTAAACCCTTTGCGTTTGCCGAACTGCTCGCCCGGGTAAGGACCCTACTGAGGCGGGGAAACACGCTGATCACGGAAAGTCAGTTTAAGGTGGCTGACCTCTCGGTTGATCTCGTCTCCAGAAAAGTCAGTCGCGCCGGAAACCGCATTGTGCTCACCAGTAAAGAGTTCAGCCTGCTGGAATTTTTCATTCGCCATCAGGGTGAAGTGCTACCCCGCTCCCTGATTGCCTCTCAGGTCTGGGACATGAATTTTGACAGCGACACTAACGCGATTGATGTCGCCGTAAAGCGACTTCGCGCGAAAATAGACAACGATTACGGGACAAAGCTGATCCAGACAGTCCGGGGCGTGGGCTACATGCTGGAGGTCCCGGATGCATAGCAAACCTTCCAGGCGCCCTTTCTCACTCGCCCTGCGGCTGACCTTTTTTATCAGCCTGTCCACGATACTGGCTTTTATCGCCTTCACCTGGTTTATGCTGCATTCTGTTGAAAATCATTTTGCCGAGCAGGATGTCAGCGATCTTCAACAAATCAGCACTACCCTGAACCGTATACTGCAGTCCCCGGTGGATCCGGATGAAAAAAAAGTAAGCAAAATAAAGGAGTCGATTGCCAGCTACCGCAACGTTGCCCTTTTGCTCCTCAATCCCAGGGGGGAAGTGCTCTTTAGTTCAGCGCAGGGGGCGGCACTACACCCGGCCGTGAATTCCGCAGATTTTAGCGAGCACAGCCGCGCACGGGATGTCTTTCTCTGGACGGTGGAGGATCCTGCGAGACCGATGGATACCGGGTCTGAAATGAAGATGGAAACATACCGGATTATCGCCTCCTCTGGCCAGGCGATATTTCAGGGCAAACAGCAGAATTATGTCATGCTGACTGGCCTCTCCATTAATTTCCATCTCCATTACCTCGATGCGCTGAAAAAAAATCTGATTGCGATCGCCGTCGTGATAAGCCTGCTGATTGTTCTGATCATTCGCATCGCTGTCCGTCAGGGGCACCTGCCCCTTCGTAATGTCAGCAATGCCATTAAAAACATCACCTCCGAGAATCTTGATGCGCGGCTGGAACCGACACGCGTTCCCATTGAGCTGGAGCAACTGGTTATCTCGTTCAATCATATGATTGGAAAGATTGAGGATGTCTTTACCCGCCAGGCCAATTTCTCTGCCGATATCGCCCACGAGATCAGAACGCCCATCACCAATCTGGTGACGCAGACTGAGATCGCACTGAGTCAGGACCGGACGCAGAAGGAGCTCGAGGATGTCCTCTACTCCAGTCTTGAAGAGTATAACCGGATGACCAAAATGGTCAGCGATATGCTGTTTCTGGCACAGGCGGACAATAACCAGCTTATACCTGACAGGGTCCGTTTTGACCTCAGAGCAGAAGTCCTGAAAGTCTTCGAGTTTTTCGAAGCCTGGGCCGAAGAACGCAATATCACGCTCAAATTTAACGGGATGCCCTGCCTGGTTGAGGGAGATCCACAAATGTTCAGAAGAGCGATCAATAATCTGTTATCCAATGCCCTGCGTTATACCCCGGAGGGACAGGCCATCACCGTCTCAATAAGAAAGCAGGAGAGCTTTTTTGACCTTGTGATTGAAAATCCAGGGAAACCGATCCCTGAAGAACATTTATCAAGGCTGTTTGACCGTTTTTATCGGGTGGATCCATCCAGACAACGAAAAGGAGAAGGCAGCGGCATCGGCCTTGCGATTGTGAAGTCAATCGTGGAAGCACATCACGGAAGAGTGCAGGTGGAATCAGACGTACGCTCCACGCGTTTTATCTTATCCGTGCCCAGACTGGAGAAAATGATCCCGGAAACCCAATGCTGAAAATAAAGATGTAAATGACAAAGATGTCATTAGCCTGTCATGCAGCAAACAGAAGCCATTCGATATAATTAGTGCAACTTATCAGGAAGGCTGGATTGCTTCATCAATACCCGGCGTCAGAGTACGCCAGGAAATGAATATCCAGCCCTCTTCCGGAGAAATAAACGCTGCCGAACTTGTTTCAGTTATGGAACTGAAAACACCGGTTGTACTTCCCCGGACATCACTAATTCAGAAATGGAGAGTTATCATGAAAAATATCGTATTAGCATCTTTGCTGGGCTTTGGTTTAATTTCATCGGCCTGGGCCACTGAAACCGTGAATATCCATGATCGCGTCAACAATGCACAGGCTCCTGCTCACCAGATGCAGTCTGCTGCGGCTCCTGTCGGGATCCAGGGGACTGCTCCTCGTATGACCGGTATGGACCAGCATGAACAGGCCATTATTGCTCATGAAACCATGACGAACGGCTCGGCGGATGCGCACCAGAAAATGGTGGAAAGTCATCAGAAGATGATGGGAAATAACACGGTATCCACGACCGTCCCGTCAACGTCTTACGCGGCGATGAATGAGCATGAAAGAGCAGCGGTTGCCCATGAATTCATGAATAACGGGCAATCCGGCCCACATCAGGCCATGGCCGAAGCGCACCGCCGCATGATCAATGCAGGCTGAATGCGACGGTAGTATCCGTGCTGTTACCTTTTCCCTGATAGATTTTCCTGAAACAACGTTGCTACATTTTTGCCCCCCGTCAGGGGGCTTTTTTGTCTGACTCAGCTACACTTAACCGGTACCTGTCTGAAAGGAATTATTATATGAAATTCAGAAACTCCCTTTTTGTTATATTCATGCTTTCCCTGCCCGCCATTTCCGCTGAACACCTGGACATGAATATGTCAGACATGCCTTTTTCGGCATCGTCGCAGGAATATATGAAGGGCATGAAAGACATGCATGATAAAATGATGGCCGCCGTTAATGAGTCCGATCCTGACAAGGCCTTTGCAAAAGGTATGATCGCTCACCACGAAGGAGCAATAGCAATGGCTGAGACCGAGCTTAAATACGGTCAAGACCCCGAAATGAGAAAGCTGGCGCAGGACATCATAAAAGCTCAGAAAGGTGAAATCGAGCAGATGAATAAATGGCTTGGCAGTCAAAAATAAAGATTGCAAAAAAGCCATAATAAGCGTAATTTTAATTCACTCCCGGGCACGGGAGCCTGTTAAACGTTAAATAATTAAAACCCGATTAATTTCGGGTTTTTTATATACTATACTCCGGTCCTTTGCTGTGGACCGGAATATATGCAGCTGCGATAATTTTTACACATTATCTCGTCATGGCAACAATATCGCTCAGGATCTCAACCAGCTCAATCCTTTCCTGCATTCCGTCATGATAGGTTGATCTTGAGATGATTCTTTCCGCTGTCATCCGGGGCCAGAATTTATCAAGCACATTATCGGGTTTCATTCCCACCGCCCGGCCAATTATTTTTTTAGCATCACAGGTGTCCGTAAACGTGACGGCTACACCGGTCATTTCTTCAATCAGATCCGGGCAGAGATAGTTCTCTATTTCACGTTTGCGCGTGGCGAAGAATACCTTACCGGCATCCTCCACTTCTTTTTTACGTTTCTGAATGGACAGAACCTGTGCAGGGTCTCCCCCAATATCGGAGTCCAGAAATACGCACCAGGGAAGCCCCAGATCGTTGGCCAGATTCAATGTCACCCAGTGTTTGACGCTGCCACACCCTCCTATGAGGACTGGCACTATTTTCACGTCCTCCAGAGAGGCTGGCAACATACCTGACTGTTTTAATGAACTGGCCGCATGCCTCAGGAAAGTGACATCCGACTTTCCCTCTACCAGAACTATCCCCTGCGCCCTTTCCATACCGGTCTCTGGCAGCACCCCCAGGCTTTCAGTGGCTTCCTTCAGCACAGCGTCATCCGGCATTTTTACTACGGGTTCACCCGCCTCATTTCGGGTGACATAACGTACGCCTTCGACAGGGATCAATCCGGCCAGCGCCGGGACATGGGTGGTGACGATAATCTGACGGTGCGGCTGGCCTGCCAGTGCCAGTAACGCTTTCATCAGCATCATCTGATAGTTCGGATGCTGTGACGTTTCAGGCTCCTCTATGGCATAAATCACATTTCTGGGCGTCCCCGCGACATGCTTCTCGGCCTCAGCCCGGAAAAAATTCAACAGGATAAGCCTCCTTATCCCGCTGCCGCGCTTATTGATGGGGATGCCATTTTCCCCGTCCAGGGTGAAACTGAAGGTCCACTTGGGTTTCTCCTTAAATCGTGGAGTCAGTTCACTGGCGAGTTCGGGGGCCATTTCACGTAATTTATCCAGCGTTCTCTGTGCGACATCCAGTACGCTGTCCTGGATCTCATTTTCCAGCGCTGTAATTTTGTCCTGCAGCGCAGCCTGAGCGTCTTTTACGGCCTGCTGTAAGGGGTTTTTAGCTTCTGAATCCCCGTCGCTGCTTTCCCTGTCGGCTTTGAAAATCGCATACGTGGGCAGCAAATCGAGGATCTTACCCCATAATGATTTTGTGTCGGTTCCAAACTCTTTATCGACATCCAGCAACATTTCAGAACAGGTATAGGGAGCGGCGGCTTCCCTGATGGCCTGACGCCATAACGATGCAGTGCGTTTATCCGCCACATTTTTTTCAGCTTCTTTTCCCACCGCCCTGAGCTCGGAAATTTTCATTGCCAGTAAGTTTCTCAGGGGCTCCTCTTCGGGATGGATGCAGCGGATGCAGGTCTGCTCCGGTTTTCCTGAGGTCGTTGCTTTAAACGTTTTGACGATTTCAAAATTGCCGTCTTCATTCAGCAGATGTTCTGAGGCGAGCGTGGTCTGCACCCTGTCGTCGATCATGATAAAATCGGGCAGGTCATCAAATTCACAGGCTATTTCAAAACGGCCGTCCCCTTCTCTTAGGCTGAAACAGTTCATGTCATTCTTGTCAGCCTTCATTCCTTCTGTTTCAAAAAAAATAGCCAGCGCTTCCAGAATCGTTGATTTCCCAAAGTCATTACGACCGACAATACCCGTCATGCTTTCATCAATAATGATTTCAGTAGAGTTTCTGTAGCCTCTGAAGTTTTTCAGTTTTAATTTTCTGAGCCGCATATGAAGTCCTGTGTGTAAGAAAGCGTTTTGCTGCAACCTGAATACAAAATATATTTTCAAATGCCTGCCAACATGCAGGGATAACCGTTATTCAGAATATCTTAACGACATTTCGGGATTATGATCTGGTCGCGCTTTCAGAACTTTACTGCCCCTCAAAACACCGGAAACTAACTTGTGGTTGGTTACATGGCAAAGTTAAAACTCCAGAATCACGGGTAATGATTTCAATGCTTATTATATTTTTTGGAATTGACTCATGAGCTTTATGATTTAAATGATAATAATAATCATTCTTTTATGCGTAATATTTGCTACTGACACTGATGAATTTAAAAGAAGATAGATTTTCATTTACGGCTTATTTCCTAAATTCATCGATAATGTGATCGACATAAAATTTTCACTGAAGAATGAAGAGATAATTTAAGGCCGAGCGAAATAGCTCAAAATGGTGTATTTAACATAACAGAAGAAATGAAAGGCTTTATAGCAACCTGATACTTCAGGCCGCTAAGGGGTTAATCTTGCTGCAGAAAAATTAGACCGGGAAGCGCCTGGCGTCACCATTTCTCCCGCCTGGCTGGAAGTGAAGAATCATTGTGCATAGCTCCGTATTCGGGCTTTGCATCTGACAATGGTTCCCTGGATGAAAGTACGATCTCCACTCCAAGGACGCTGAACACCCTAAACAAACGCTCAAAACCCGCACTTGCAGGGTTGGCCTCCAGTCGGGCATAAGTTTGCTGTGTTATACCCAAACGTTCAGAAACATCTTTTTGCGTCAGTCCATTGGCTTTGCGAAAGCCGATTAAAACAGGACGTAACTGATTCAAGGTCTTCAAAGCGTATTGAGTGTTCATAAGTGACCTTCCGTATCGACGGGTTAACAAGCACAACGCAAGGAATTACAGCATATAGGCTGTAATGCTCATTAACAGACTATAGGC
>NZ_KV793414.1:0-1379 GCF_001808475.1 Klebsiella sp. HMSC09D12
AGTAATAATGCCGATGTCAGTCTTTACCACCACTTAGTTTGCCGTTTAACCAGATTGGTGTGATTACTGATGCAGTGAAGACCTTCCCGCATCCTGACTCACACAGCGATCGACCTTTTGTGTCCTGCCCTGGACCCGTCGGTTGCCGGAAGCGCCTTCATGCGAGGCATCTCCTCACCGATGCGCGTGACTCAAGAAGGGCCTGACGGCTTGTCTCGTTACTGTCCTGTCCGGGTTATCTGTCTGGAGATTCAACTCTGTTTCCTCACAGGAGCTCTGTCATGGTTGATAAAGTTACCGAAGCTGCCGTTGTGGGTGGCGTGGATACACATAAAGATTTGCACGTTGCCGCTGTCGTAGATCAGAACAATAAAGTCCTTGGGACTCAGTATTTCTCCACAACACGACAAGGTTACCGGCAGATGCTGGCATGGATGACCTCGTTTGGGACATTAAAGCGAATTGGTGTTGAGTGCACAGGTACCTATGGTTCCGGTTTGCTTCGTTATTTTCAGAGCGCCGGGTTAGAAGTTCTTGAGGTGACTGCTCCAGACCGGATGGAGCGACGCAAACGGGGTAAAAGTGACACAATTGATGCTGAATGTGCCGCTCATGCAGCATTCTCAGGCATCAGGACAGTTACTCCCAAAACGCGTGATGGCATGATTGAGTCCCTGCGGGTATTAAAAACTTGCCGAAAAACAGCAATATCAGCCCGCAGAGTCGCTCTCCAGATTATCCATTCAAATATTATCTCTGCCCCGGATGAATTACGTGAACAGCTCAGAAATATGACGCGCATGCAGCTCATCAGGACCCTGGGTTCCTGGAGACCTGATGCCAGTGAATACCGCAATGTAACCAACGTTTATCGCATTTCATTAAAGTCCCTTGCCCGACGCTATCTCGAGTTACATGACGAAATCGCTGATCTGGATGTCATGATTGCGGCAATTGTCGACGAGTTGGCACCTGAGCTGATTAAACGTAATGCTATCGGATACGAAAGCGCTTCACAGTTGCTGATCACTGCCGGAGACAATCCTCAACGGTTAAGATCAGAATCAGGATTTGCGGCACTGTGTGGTGTCAGCCCGGTCCCCGTTTCTTCTGGAAAAACGAACCGTTACCGACTTAATCGTGGTGGAGATCGTGCTGCAAATAGTGCACTTCACATCATCGCCATCGGACGCTTACGAACTGACGCAAAAACAAAGGAATATGTCGCCAGGCGTGTAGCCGAAGGACATACAAAAATGGAAGCGATACGCTGTCTAAAGCGATATATCTCCCGCGAAGTTTACACGTTACTGCGCAATCAAAACAGGCGGATCAACAGTATCCCGATAACAGCTTGACTCTTAGAAGGGCGTCCAAGG
>NZ_KV793415.1:0-19186 GCF_001808475.1 Klebsiella sp. HMSC09D12
TTCACATCTGCCGTGTCAGTGGGAGCGCATTATATGGAGCTGCCGGGATATAGCAACCCTAAAAATACAAAAAACTTATCAAGCGCTCATAATTTAAACTTTTCACGATTAACCTTTGCTACGAAAAACCGTAAGAACCCAGGAACTACAAGGCCTGCAGCGCATTTTAGCCAAAAATGAGATTTTGCAAAAAACGGCGTTACCCACTTCAGGTTTTCCCTCTTTTATGGTGCCGTTAGTTCAGATGATGAATTAAGCATCAGCCTTGACCCATGACAAAGCGGCTTGAGGGTGCATATTTCTATAATCAGGCCCGTTTCTTCTTATTGGTATAAACCTATGGCTTATCAACTCAACATTAACTGGCCCGAGTTTTTAGAAAAGTACTGGCAAAAGCAGCCGGTGGTATTAAAGAAGGCTTTCGCGAATTTCGTCGATCCGATTACCCCGGATGAACTGGCCGGGCTGGCCATGGAACCGGAAGTCGATAGTCGACTGGTGAGCCTTAAGAATGGTCAATGGCAGGCCAGCAACGGGCCGTTTGAACATTTTGATGGCCTGGGCGAAACCGGCTGGTCGCTATTGGCTCAGGCGGTAAACCACTGGCACATGCCCGCCGCTGAGCTGGTGCGCCCTTTCCGCGTACTGCCGGACTGGCGTTTAGACGACCTGATGATCTCCTTTTCCGTACCGGGCGGCGGCGTGGGCCCGCACATCGACCAGTACGATGTCTTTATTATTCAGGGCATGGGTAGCCGCCGCTGGCGCGTGGGCGATAAGCTGCCGATGCGTCAGTTCTGCCCGCATCCCGCGCTGCTGCACGTCGACCCGTTCCCGCCGATTATTGATGAGGATCTGGAGCCCGGCGATATTCTGTACATTCCGCCGGGATTCCCGCACGACGGAATCACTCACGAAACGGCGCTGAACTACTCCGTTGGCTTCCGCGGGCCAAACGGCCGCGATTTGATCAGCAGCTTTGCCGATTACGCGCTGGAACACGATCTCGGCGGCGAGCACTACAGCGATCCGGATTTAACCTGCCGTGAACATCCGGGCCGGGTTGAAGAGTATGAACTGGAACGTCTGCGCGGCATGATGATCGAGATGATTAGCCAGCCGGAAGATTTCCGCCAGTGGTTTGGACGTTTTGCTACCACGCCGCGCCACGAGCTGGATATTGCGCCAGCTGAACCGCCTTATGCAGAAGAAGAGATTGTCGACGCACTGGAGGGAGGCGAAATGCTGACTCGCCTGAGCGGCCTGCGGGTACTGCACATCGGCGATAGCTTCTTTGTGAATAGTGAACAGCTTGAGCCAACCGAACCTGCGGCACTGGACGCGCTTTGCCGCTATACCCTGCTGGGTAAAGATGAGTTAGGTGAGGCCGCACTGCGCAATCCGGCCTTTATCGCCGAGCTGACCCGTTTGATTAACCAGGGCTATTGGTTCTTCGACGAATAGCGCTTCATCATCTGTTCATATAAAGAAGGCGCGAATAGCGCCTTCTTCTTTTATATCACTACGACGTTATTTTCCGAGCAGCGTCTCATACTGCGCCTGGAACTGCGGCGCGTTCCATGAACCGTCAAACAGGGTGTAAGTAATATATCCTTTGTTGAGCCAGCCCGAGTCATTATCCCCTTCCGCCGGTTTTATCGCTTCCGGATTCATCGTCTGTTTTGCAGTGCCGTCCGCCAGCAGTTCATAACCAATCTGCGGCGCGGGGAACTGTTCATTCTCAATATAATGAACGCCCTTAATTTCAGCCGACGGCAGCGGCGGATAGTTAATGCTCAAACCGGACCCTTGCGGCAAAATCGGGCTTCCCGGTTTATGCGCGGCGTTAAGTTTATCAACCAGCGAGACAACGTAATCCACCGAGTCAGGCCAGTACTTATGCGTGCTCGGCCATTTGTTCTTCATCTCTTCTTCCGTGAATCGGTAGCCAATACTGGCGGCAATCGCCGGGAAGCCATAGCGAATGGCGCGGGCTGCAGCGCTAACGGTACCGGAGTTAACCTGCGCCATACCGGTATTGGGGCCGTCGTTAACGCCCGAGATCACCAGATCCGGCGGCGCGTCTTTCAGCACGCCCCACAGGCCGAAATCCAGCGCGTCGGCCGGCGTTCCCGGGAAGCAGTAGCGTTTGTCAGCGGCTTTTTTGACATCAAAGACCTTACCCGTCTTAAAGGTGATTGCCGACCCGATCCCGCTCTGATTCGTTGCCGGCGCCACCATCCAGACGTCATATCCTTTGGCCGCCAGTTTTTCCTGCAGCGATGTGGTTCCCACAGACTGGCAGCCATCGTCGTTAACCAACAGTATTTTCAGCGGTTTTTCAGCAGCCTGTACGCCAGCGGCAGATAACGCCAGAATGGCGGCAGTCAGAATTTTCGTTCTCATCATCACTCCTTGTTAGGTAGCAGAGGTATTTATCAGGCGCAAAAAAAAACCTAAGACTCCTGCCGCACGCCAAATTGGCGGACAGGAGTCTTAGGTTTTGCCTGTGGTCAGTAACAATCCCAGAGTGAAGCGAAAATAACGCCAGTGCGCGGCAGAGTCCAGAGCGGACATCATTATTTTGTGACAGAGATCAATCCCCAATAATTATTTAAGTCAAAAACTGCCAATTATTCTGAAAATTAAACTTAAGATACATCTCAACCAGCAAAATTACCTTCATGAAGACGATCACATTTATTGACAATAACAATAAATAGAGGGTGTCTTTTTGCATAATTAGTGCTAACGTCGCCACTGTTGGATTGTTACTGTCAAGAACAGGCGAAACCTACGTCATAGAGTTCGAGCGAACATAGCTTTATTTATGCTTCGCGTCGAATATCTGACGTAGGTTTTTTTTTGCTTATAAAAAGACCATTCAGGTGGAGCGTTATATGAAGAAGTGGCTTATAGCATTAATGATAGCGGCAGGTGCGGCAACCTGCTCGGCAGCGGAAGTTAAAAACGACGATGGCGTGAATATCTATTTCGCTCGTCACGGCAAAACGCTGCTGAATACGTTTGACCGCGTACAGGGTTGGGCTGACTCCCCGCTTACTGAAGACGGCATTCGCGTCGCACGTTATCTCGGCGAGGGACTAAAAGGCATTCCATTTGATAGCTTCTATTCCAGCGATGCCGGACGTCAGCGTGAAACCATGCAGGTGATACTTAAGCAAGCCGGAGTAAGTGATTACAAACTTACTGAGCTAAGCGGCCTGCGGGAAGCCTTCTTCGGCGGTTTTGAAGGCGGCTATAACAAAGATATGGCCGACGCCGGCGCCAAACAGCTGGGGCTTAAAGATGGCGCTGCGCTGTTCAGCCAAATGAAAGCGGGCACCCTGGCCGTTGATACCAACCAGAATGCGCTGGCTGCAGCCGATCCCAAAGGCATGGCGGAAAACTATCAGCAGGTAAAAACCCGCACCCAGGCAGCGCTGCATACCATCATTGAAAACGCGCAGGCCCGGGGCGATAAAAACGTGCTGGCGATTTCATCCGGTACCGCAATGCAGATCATGATTTCCGACTTAACGGACGATAACGCGAAAAACAAACCGCTTGCCAATGCCGCGGTGGTTAAAATTGTTTATAAAGACGGCAAATATACCGTTCCTGAAATCGGCACTATGAAATATGTCGAAGCCGGAAAACAGGCTCTCGATAAAAAATAATACCCACGCTTAATTATTTATTACGGCAGACTTCAGGCGAAAACACCTCGCCTGGATCGCTGCGTCCCTACTCTGGGGTTTATTATGAAAATCAATACTACAACAGTCGCCATTATGCTGCTGGCTATTCCCGCCAGCGCCTGGTCAGCTTCGACCACTAACAGCCTGAAGGAGCGCGATTATATCGATACCGTGCTCGACGATCCGTTATTCAGCCAGTCTCATCTGAATTTATCCTTTAAAAACTACTGGAAATATCTTAAGGAAGAAGAGACCGAGCCGAAGAAAGTCCATAATGCCTGGGGTCAGGGCGTCGCCGTCGATTATCAGTCCGGCTATTTTGCCGATATTATTGGCTTTGATGCCACATACTACGGGGCGGTAAAGCTCGGCGCCAGCGATTACTTTAACTCCCGCGGCGTACTCTATAACAACGGCAGCGGAAATAACAAAAGCAACGCTGAAGGCTTTTCCAAATTTGGTCAACGCAATATCAAGCTGCAGTATCGCCTGGCGGACACTCATCTGAACGCCCGCTGGGGCTGGCAGACGATGAAAAACTTTGGCGTCATCTCCAACTCGACCCGCCTCTCTCCAACCACCTACCTGGGCTGGACCGGCGCGGTGAACTACGGTCCCTTCACGCTGCGCGGCGCGTACATCGAAAGCGCGATGGATCGTAACTCGCCGGATAAGAAACGCTTCCAGACCAACAGCGGACAGTACATTAACCATATCGCCAGCGGCGATATTCTGTGGCAAAGCGAGCACCTGAACATGCAGTACGGCTATGGTGAAAGCGACAACTATCTGCGCCGCCATATTCTGTTTACCAATATTAAGCCGATAAAAGCGCTGAACATCGGTACTCAGGTCTACGCCACTCACGCGCTGGACGAGTATAAAGCGATGCCGGCAAATAAGCGTGACTTTGACGATGATGCCTGGCACATCGCCATGGATGTGAAGTGGCAGGCGGACAACTGGAGCACCAAGTGGGGTCTGGGTTATACCGATGCGAATAAGGCCAATGAAGTGGGCTTCTACCCGCGCCATATGAGTAAAAACTCGCGCGGGACCTTTATCTCAATGGCTTACGCCGGCAACGACTATATGCGCGACGGTGAACTGGTTCTCTCTAATATGTCGGACTATAACCTGACGCCGGAGCTGGCTATCGGTCTCGCCGGCAACATCGCCCAGTTTAACTACCGCGGCAACCACGTCCGTACCGGGGAAATTAACGCCTTCAGCCGCTGGGTGCCGACGCACCCGAGACTGAAAAATCTCACCGTCTGGGCGATGTTCGGGCCGGGCTGGTCCTATAAGATGAATGGCAAAACGCCGGTGCTTACCGACGGCCATTACAGCCGGGCCAACTCGCTCTCTTCGGAAGTGATTATCGAATATAAATTTAATCTGTTCTGATACGCCCGCCCCGCCGGTCATGGCGGGGCAACCCTCCCCGGCTACTTCTTCACCTCATTAAGCTCATCGTTATAGCTTTCCCGCGTCACGCAGACGCACAGGATGGTAATCAGCGCCATGCAGGCGAGAAACAGCGAGATGGGCCATGATGCGCCACCGGACCACACCAGCAGTAAGGTACCGATCATCGGCGTTAAGCCGCCGACGATATTCGCCAGCTGGAAGCCGAGCGACACGCCGGTGTAGCGCACGCTGGTGTCAAAAAGCTCCGAAAAGAAGGCGGGCTGGACGCTGAACATCATGCCCAGCCCCACGGAATAGCAGAAGGTGGTGGCGAACATAAACATCTTCACCGAGCCGGAGTCGATCATCCAGAACAGCGGGAAGGCAAAGATCAACGTGATCGCGGCGCCGGCCAGATAGACCGGTCGGCGGCCAATTTTATCGGAAAGCCAGCCGAAGAACGGAAAGGTAAAAATGCCGACAAAACTGGCCAGCAGCAGCCCGTTCAGCGCCGTTTCGCGAGTAAAGTTGAGTTCCCTTGTCACATAGGACATAAAGAACGCCACCGTCAGCCAGCCCAGAACAATCTCCCCCATGCGCATACCCATCGCCAGGAATACCGCTTTACGGTGATGTTTGAGCACGGTGAGAACAGGAAACTTCTGCTCGGCCGTTTTCGGCGCGTTCTGCTGCTGCTTCTGATTCTCCTGAAACACCGGCGTCTCTTCGATCCTTGAGCGGATAAACATCCCGACGAACAGCAGCGCGATGCTTAACAGGAAAGGCACGCGCCAGCCCCAGGACATCAGGTCATCCTCCGGCAGCATCACCACCAGCGCAAAAACGCCGGTGGCGATAAACAGGCCAAGCACGTTGCCCAACTGAACAAAGGTGCCAAAAAAGCCCCGGCGATGGCGCGGCGCATACTCGGTGATCAGCGTCGTCGCCCCGCCCCATTCGCCGCCGATGGCAAAGCCCTGGCAGAGGCGCAAAAAGATAAGTATCAACGGCGCTGCGTTGCCTATGGTGTCGTAGCTGGGGATTAATCCTATGAAAAACGTCGAAATACCCATAATCATCAGCGACAGAACCAGCGATTTCTTGCGGCCGATCTTATCGCCATAGTGGCCAAATACGATGGCACCGATGGGCCGGCTAACGAAGGTAATCGACAGCGTCAGGAAGGATACCAGCAGCGCCATCAGCGGCGAGAGGTTAGGAAAAAACAGCGACGGAAACACCAGCGCGGCGGCGGTGCCGTAGATAAAAAAGTCATAGAACTCAATCGTTGTGCCAGAAAGACCGGAGCCCAGCACGGTGAGCAGCTTTCTTCTTTCATGGGTTTGTTGCGATGTTTGTTCATTTTTTGCAGGGGCAATGGCGGGCGAGGTAAGCAGGGTCATCATTAAATCCTCTGTCCTGAATCATTATTGTTTAGTCGGGCAGCGCCTGGCTAACATCGTTGGCGAGGGAAAATCACCAACAAGCTAACTCGAATTAGCTAATTATAACAAGATACAGAAATTCACAACGTAAATGCTAAAAGAGTGTGACCAGGATCGGTTAAATTTTAACACTCCTGTCAATCACCCCAGACAAAATGCTCAAACGGAAAAATAAATAATTCAATAATTTCAATTCATTAAATATCAAACCTGAATTTACCGTCCTCGCTGCGCTTCCCGCCCGCCTTTCTGCCCGCCTTTAAACCGCCTCAGCAAACTTTCCTCGTCACTTCACCCCACCTTTTAAAATAATGTTTTTAAAATTAATTAGTTAAAAATTTCACATTGATAGCCATCACAAATCCCCGGCAAAGGGTTTGTCCCTGTCTTTTTTTTATCCTAATTTGCTAATTCGAGTTAGCCATAGAAATCAGTCTGCCTGAAGCGGCTGATGCGGCGCTAATCCCTGCGCAGAACGATCAACGATAACTAAGCGACCTACCCCCTACAGGAGAAATTCACATGTTGAATTTAACGTTACCCGCCGAAGCCGGGCTTATTACCCCGCAGCCAGGCGAAGTCTTGATGGTCACCAATGCGGATCTCCGCGAACCGGCTAACGTCACCTGCTGGCCCACGCAGAAGCTGTTTGAACAGCGTCTGGAAACGGCGCTGGAAACATTAGGCTACCGCCTGCGCCGCGCCCATCCGGTCAACGAACGCCGCGGCCACGGGTTTATCAGCAGCCAGAAAGAGGGTAGCGAGCTGTTTGCCGGGATCGATCCGGATGCGCCGATTATTGTCCTGCTTACCGCCTGGCAATACTCCCATCACCTTGCGCCTTCGCTGGTACATCATCGCGGCCCTATTTTGCTGCTCGCCAATTTTGACGGCACCTGGCCGGGCCTCGTCGGCATGCTCTGTATGGCAGGCTGCCTCACCAGCCTGGAGCGCAACTACTCGCGGCTGTGGTCGGAAACCTTCGCCGACGAGGCGTTTATTCGCGGCCTGGACACCTGGCTGCGCGATGGCCATCTCAGCCATAAGCTCGGCTATCTGCATCCGGTTGCGCCCAGCGCGCCGCTGCTGGCCAGCGAAGCCGGACAGATTGGCGTGAAGGTTGGGCAGTCGATCCTCAAACACAAGGCCATTGTCGGCCTGTTCGATACCTTCTGTATGGGGATGATCAACGGCGTGTTCCCGCAAAAAGCGATGATCGACGTAGGGATTCCGGTGGAGTCGCTGTCGCAATCGGCGCTGCTGGTTGAAATGAACAAAGTGCCGACCGACCTGCGCGAAGCCTGTCTCGACTGGTATGAGACCCGCGGCATGCGCTTCCGGTTCGGCGCCGACGGGACGAAGGAACTGACCCGGGAGCAGGTGCTGGAACAGTGCGCGATGATGATCGCCATGGCGCGCTTCGTGAAGCGCTTCGGCCTGACGGCGGTGGGCGTGCAGTATCAGCAGGGGCTCAAAGACAGCTGCGCCGCCTCGGATTTTGCCGAAGGCGCCATCGGCAACGCGGAACGTTTCCCGATCCCGGATGAGAACGGCGAGATCGTCTGCCCGGACGCGCCGATCCCCTGCATCAACGAGGTGGATATGGGCAGCGCCATCCCACAGGTGATGCTGGCGAAGCTGCTCGGCGCACTGGGCATGGCGAGCGAAACCACCCTTCACGATATCCGCTGGGGTAGCGAATACAACGGCACGTTCTACTGGGATCTGGAGATCTCCGGCGCGGTGCCGTTCGCCCATCTGAAGGGCGGGATCGCCGGGGCCACCGGCTATCGCCAGCCGGCGATGTTCTTCCCCTACGGCGGCTCGACCATTGCCGGTCAGGGCAAAGCCGGACGCTTTATCTGGGCGCGAGCGCATTACGAAGGTACCCAGGTGATCCTGCATATCGGCACCGGCACCGCCGTCGAACTGCCGCATGACGAATTCGAACGCCGCCGCCGGGCAACCAACTACGAGTGGCCATTACTCAACGCCGTTCTCGACGGGGTTTCGCGCGACGATTTAATGGCGGGCCACCAGAGCAACCATCTCAGTCTGGCTTATGTAGAAGAGGAGGTATTATCCGAAGTGCTGAACGCCTTTATTGCCCAGGCGCTGACGCAAAATATGAAAGTCTTTATCGCAGGCGATGCGCATTTATTAATGAAATAACAACTGATTCGCTTATGTAATTTTTACGTTGTTAGCGATCCTGGCAAACATCCGCTTCATTCGTCTCTTTATCGCCCATAAAGAGCGGATTAACGCGCATCTGTCCGGGCGGGCCCTCCGCCTGCCCGGATAAGAGAGGATTATATGTATCAGCAGCAACATATTGAATTTATTATCCAGAAGGCAAAGAAACGGCTCGATCAGCAGGAGGCCCCCGGCTGCACCAAAGCGGGATGGCTAATGATCACCGCATTATTAATTGAGTCATGGGATATTTATTCCATGGCGTTTATTTTATTCGCCCTGAAAGATATTTATGAGCCCAGCAGCTGGCTGCTTGGTTTTACCGCCGCCGGCACCCAGCTTGGCGCGGTGGTCGGCGCGCTGCTCGGCGGCTGGCTGACCGATAAGCTCGGACGGCGTAAAATTTTCCTCTGGTCGATGATCCTGTTCGCGATCTTCGCCGTTCTTCAGGGCCTGGCGCCCAATATGTACTGGCTGGCGATTATTCGCTGCCTCGCCGGGATCCCGGTGGGCGCGGACGTGGCTAACGGCTTTACCTACATCATGGAGGTGATGCCGAAGGGCAAGCGCGAAGTGATGGCTAACCGCTGGCAGTTTATGTTCGCGCTGGGGATTATCGCCGCCATTCTGCTGGTCACCACGCTGGTGGCGCTTGATGTTCACCCGGATATGATCTGGCGCATCGTGCTGGCGGTCCCGGCGATCCCAGCCTGCCTGCTGCTGTTTATGCGTCGGGAGCTGCCGGAGACGCCGGCGTGGTTCGTCGAACGCGGCCGCTTTATCGAAGCGAAACAAGCCTCCCGTGACTATTACGGCGAACAGGATGGCCGTCTGCTGGACGATATTCTGCCCAACGAAAACGTCACCATCGCCGACCCGACGCTCAAAGAGACGCTGCACGATCTGTTCCGTCGTCCCTTTACCCGCCGCACCACCCTGTTCGGCTGGTTCTCCTGCGCCGTGCAGTCGTTTGAAAACTACGCCTTCTCCTTCTTCCTGCCGCTGATCCTCGTCACCATCGGGATTTCCGGGCAGATCCAGAATAACCTCGCCCTGCTGGCGGTGAACTGTATCGCCGCGCTCTCGGCGTTTGTCGGCCCGCTGCTGTTGCCGAAGCTCGGGCATAAGGGGCTGAGCAAATACGGCTTCCTGCTTGTCACCATCGGCATCTCAATTTCGGCGTGGGGCGTCTACAGCAGCAGCTTTGGTTTTATCATTTTCGGCGCAGCGCTGATGCTGTGGGGCCATTACTGGGATTCCGAAAGCGGCATGACGGTGATCTCGCTGGTGGCAAAACCGCGCTATCGCGGCGTGGCCTCCGGCATCGGCTACACCATCGTCAAGGTCACCGCCTTCGTCACCACCCTGGTCTTCCCGGCCCTGTTTGAAGCGGTCGGCGTACCGGTCGCCTCAATGATTATCGCGATCGCGCCGTTCTGCGCCTTCCTCGCCTCTATCTTCCTGCTGCCGGAAGTCTTCGGCCATGCAGTGGGCGACGAGAACGATCGAGAACATGACGCCAGCCCGGCAATCACCCTGGAGGGGCATGAATCCCCGGCCTCCAAACATTAACCGCCCGGGCCGCAAGGGCGGCCCCCGCTGAACCCATAAAGGAAGGAATCAGATGAACAGCACAAAAATGCCCGTGATTGAAAATATCGAACTGATGACCGCCCGCGTTCCGCTGCCGGAAGGCCCGTGGGGAGATCAAATTCACCACGTCACCGATATCGAAGTGGCGATTGTTGACGTCTACGGTTCTAACGGCCACGTCGGCACCGGCTTTAGCCACACTTCCGGCTGGTGCGGGAAAACCATCTCTGCGTTGATTGCCGAGATTATCCCTGACGTTATTGGCCAGCCGCTCTCCCCGCGCGGCCTGTGGCATCGCTCGTATAAACACATACACGACGTCGGCGGCGCGGGCGTCACTACCCATGCCCTGGCGGCGCTGGATATTGCCTATTGGGATCTGTTAGGTAAAACCCTCAACGCGCCGATTATCGACATTCTTGGCCGCGTGCGCGATCGCGTTCCGCTGTACGGCAGCGGCATCAACCTGCATCTGTCCATTGAGGAAGTGATCGACCAGGTCAAGCGCTGGAAAAGCACCGGCTATCTGGCGGCGAAAGTGAAAGTGGGCAAACCGACGCTGGAAGAGGACGTGGAGCGGCTGCGTAAGATTCAGGAAGCGGTGCCGGGCTTCCCGCTGGCGGTGGACGCCAACCAGGGCTGGAACTTCCCGCAGGCGCTGCGCGCGTTCAAGCTGTTCGAACCGCTTAACCTGCTGTGGATTGAGGAGCCACTGCCCTCCGACGATATCGCCGGCCACCTGCGGCTGCGCGAACGCAGCGCCACGCCCATCGCGCTGGGAGAAAACGTCTATAACTTAAATCAGTTTACGCAGTACATCGAGAGCGGCAGCGCGGATTATATCCAGGCGGATCTCGGCCGCGTCGGCGGGATCACCGGCTATCTGGATATCGCCGCCGTCGCCCGCGCGCACAACCTGCCGATGACGCCGCATTTTGTCATGGAGCTCAGCGCCAGCCTGCTGGCTACGGTGCCGAATATCTCATACGCCGAGATGACCGACGGCGGGCGCTGGAAAGATCTGCGCATCATCGCCGAAGCGGGCGAAGAGGTGGACGGCTACTACGTACCGAGCGAACGGCCGGGCCACGGCATTATTCTCGATCGTGATTACCTCGCAACACACAAAATCTAACCACGCAGTGAGGGGAAAGGACAATGGAAGACACGTTATTCTCGGTTAAAGACAAGGTCATCATTGTGACCGGCGGCCTTGGACAGCTGGGGGCGCAGTACGTGAAGACGTTACACGAACGCGGCGCGAAAGTGGCGGCGCTGGCCACCCGCGTCGATGCCGCGCGCGTCGACCGCGTGCTGGGGGCGATTAAGGACTCCGACCGCCTGCTGTGCGCGGAAGTGAATATTACCGATAAAGCCAGCATTAACTGGGTGCTGGACAGCATTGAAGCGAAGTGGGGCGTGCCGGATGGCCTGGTCAACAACGCGGGCGTCGATACCCAGCCCAGCGCGCCGCCGGAAGTCTCCGGGCCGTTTGAGGAGTTCCCGGAAGAGGTGTTCCGCGAGGTGGTGGAAGTGAACCTGGTCGGCACCTTCCTGATGACCCAGCAGGTCGGCAAACGCATGAAGCAGGCCGGCAAAGGCGGCTCGATCATCAACGTCGGTTCGATCTACGGCGTGGTCTCTCCGGTGCAGGATATCTACAGCTACAAAAAAGAGGACACCGGCATTCCGTTCGTCAAACCGGTGGCCTATTCGGCGGCAAAGTCCGGGCTGTATAACTTTACCCGCTACTGCGCCACCTACTGGGGGCGCGACGGCATTCGCGTCAATACCCTGACCCTCTCCGGCGTCGAGCGCAGCGATCAGGACCCGCGCTTTCAGAAAAACTACACCCACCGTATTCCCATCGGGCGGATGGCGAAAGCCCACGAGTACAACGGCGCGGTGGTGTTTTTGCTCTCCGACGCCTCGGTCTATATGACCGGTTCCAACGTGGTGGTGGATGGAGGCTGGACCGCATGGTAAGCGATAAATGGCAGCGTTTTCGCGGCATTATCTCTGCGGTGGTGACGCCGATGCACGCCGATGAGTCGGTGAACTACGCGGCGCTGGACGCGCTCGCCCGCGCCCAGCTGGCGCGCGGGGTTGAAGGCTTTTACTGCTGCGGCTCCTCCGGGGAGGGACCGTTGCTGCGTTTCGATGAGCGCAGGCAGGTGCTGGCGACGCTGGTGCAGTCGGCGGGCGGTCAGGTGCCGGTGATCGCCCACGTCGGGACGCCACGCACCCGGGACGCCGTCGAGCTGGCGAAGCACGCCGAGCAGGACGGCGCCAGCGCGGTGTCGCTGGTGCCGCCCTACTACTACAAATATAGCCGCGAGGAGATTATCGCCTACTACCGTCGGGTGCTGGACGCCATTTCGATTCCGGTGATTTTGTATAATATTCCGCAGTTTACCGGCGTCGAGCTGGATGCCCAGAGCGCCGACGCGCTGCTCGGCGAAGAGCAGGTTCTGGGGGTGAAGCATACTTCGCATAACCTCTATTCGCTGGAACGCATGATCGCCCGCTACCCGGAGAAAGTCTTTTTTAACGGTTTCGATGAGATCTTCCTTTCCAGCCTCGCGGCGGGCGCGACGGCCACGGTTGGCACCACGGTTAACCTGCAGCCGGAGCTGTTTCTCGCCCTGCGCAGCGCTTTCCAGCAGGGCGACATCGCCCGGGCGCAGCGCCTGCAGCAGCAGATCAACGAGGTGGTGGAGCAGCTGGTCGCGCGCGGCGTGTTCCAGTCGGCGAAATATCTTGCCGCGAAAGAGACCGTCGATACCGGCCCCACCCGCGAGCCGTTTGTGGCGCTGACTGCGGCGCAGAAAGGCGAGCTGGATGACCTCTATCTGCGCTTACGGAGGTATATCGCCGATGCCGGACAATGACGCGTTCTGTCCCCAGGTCCGTCTGAACGATAGCGTTGTATGCCAGCAGGTCGCGCAGTTTTTACAGGAGACGGAAAGCGATGCGCGAACCCGGGGGCTGGCGGTGGCGGTTGTCGGGCCGGAGGGCGAGCTCATCGCCTTTGGCGCGCACGCTCGCTGCCCGCCGCTACCGCGCCAGCTGGCGCAGCGCAAGGCCTGGAGCGCCCTGCGCTTTCGCCGTCCGACGGCAACGCTGGCGCAAGAGGTCAGCGCCGGCGCCCTGCAGCTGGCGGTATTTAACGACCCGCAGCTGCTGGCGATGCCGGGCGGCGAGCCGGTGATCGTTGAAGGGCTGGCTATTGGCGGCGTCGGGATCAGCGGCCTGCCGCCGGAGTTGGACGCCGGGCTGGCGGCGCGGTTTGTTCAGCGATTGACTTGATGAGGGATCGTTAAGGGTTCCCGGATTGCGGCGCCCGCGCCTTATCCGGGCTACCTGCGCGCGCAGGATGCGGTATTTGTAGCCCCGGCCAGCATAGCGCGGCCGGGGATTGACGTGTTCACACAAGCCGTGTCATTTACTGGCTCCGCTGCTTCTCTACCGACAGCGGGCGATGAATCAGGGTCATCGGCACAGTGATCTTCACATCGGCATTTTCCCCCTGCAGCTTCTGCTGCATCAGATGAAACGCGTGCTGCGCCCAGGCGTCCTCATCCTGGCGCATCGACCACACCGCGTTCGGCAGAAATCCCAGCATCTGGTGTTCATCGAAGGTGCCGATGGGAATATCCGACGGAATAAAGCCGTAGGTTTCCCGCAGCGCGCTCAGCGTCCCTTCCAGAATGGGCAGGGAGGAGGCGATAAACGCCTTCGGCGGCTCGCGATGCTGACGGAGAAAATCGAGCATCAGCTGCTTGCCCTCTTCCTGGCGGTTATGGCTGGCGGACAATATCCACTCCTTCCCCGCGGGCAGCTCGCTCAGGTAGCCCTGCAGACGACGCTGGATCGACGGCTGCTGGGTATCTCCGGCGATAAAAAAAATCGGCGAGACGTCCACCGCCTGGGTCATCGCCTGCACCAGCTTTTTGCTGCCGTTATAGTTATCACTCACCACCAGCGACACGTCGCTCTCGCCAAAATCGCGGTCGAGCAGCACCAGCGGCCGCTTGCGCGCCACCTTCTGGTGATGCAGCTGCGTTTCCCGGGTGGAGGGCACCACGAAGAGCCCGTCAACGTTGCGCGCCAGCAGCCCTTCAACCAGACTGTTTTCATGCTCGCTGTCGCTGTAAGTGCAGGCAATCATTAGCTGATACCCCGCCTGACGGCAGCAGGCTTCGAGCTTTTCCGCCAGGGTGGAGAAAAACAGGTTGGATAAACGCGGGATCACCAGCCCTAAGGTCTCGGTTTTATTGAGCTTCAGGCTGCGGGCGATATGGTTAACGACCAGCCCGTTCTCGGCGATGTAATCATTAATACGCTGCTGCGTTTTGGCGCTGATGCGATACTGCTCAGCTTTGCCACCCAGCACCAGGCGCACGGTGGTAATCGAAATTTCCAGCGCCCTGGCGACTTGCTCAACGGTTTTGGCCATAAACTCATTTTCCATAACGAACAGAACGGCTTAATCATAAACTAATTCGAGTTAGCAATACATTAGCCGCGCTGTTATTTTGAACAAGGCGTCAGTTTTCTGACGCCACTGGCGCTGTCGATCGCGATCCCGCTACGCGGACGATCGTTAAGATCCTTCCCTGTCCTCTCTGTCGGCATGTGTGCCGGGAGAGATTCTGGCCGCGCTATTTCATTTTGCCGGTTTAACCTCGGTCACCCAGGTGGGGAGATCCCATGTCCCGCCGAGGCGAAGATAGCGGCACATCCCGGTGGTCGCTTCACGGCTTTTACGGAACGTTGTGCCATCCCAGAGCCAGCTTGCCGTCCCCCAGCAATCGCCGAGCCCTCGCCCTTTCTGGCTCATAAAAATCTCGCCGTCACCATACTCAGAACCGGAGACGGTGATAAGCGTCGGATTGCCCTCAAGTTTGCTATCCACAACCCAATAGCCATATCCCTCGTTATAGGCCGCCCGCCAGCACAAGGCCGAAATAAGTGAATGGGCGTGATCCAGCGGCGTCAGGCTAATAGCTTCAGCCTTCTCTCCCTCCTCAGGCTGAAGGCGATCGCACCAATCATCGTTCTTTAGCGTGGCCAGAAGCTTCGGCTTGAGCACCGCCAGCTCAGGCGCGGTTAACGCTCTCTCCTGCGCCTTCTCAGGCATGACCCGGTGAATGATCGGGGCAGGAATCGCCGCCCGGACGCTGCTTTCCGGCCTGTCGCCTTTTTTGGTCAACGCGCCCGGCGTGCCGATTCGTCCCTGAACATCGTCCATTTTCAGCAGTATCGCGTAAGCGCCTTCGCCGGAAAGCTCAAACGGCGCCTCCCCGCCTGTAAATTCAACCTTCCCGCTGCCTTTTATGGCGTTAACGATCGCCCGGGCCTGTTTCTCCGACAGCGGCCAGCTCTCTTTTGCGGGTTTCACATCGCCTGCCGGCTGGCCGTTGATCCACAGCGTCAGTTTGCCCGGCAGAACGTCGCCGTCGGTCACCTCCGCCAGCATCAGCTCTCCCGAGACGGCGGTGCCCGCTCCGGCCTGGCGGGTCAGCAGCACCGAACCTCCGCTTCCTTCTTCAGCGCTGTATCCCGCCGCCCGGCAGGTCAGCGTGTTATCACACACCACTTCCCAGTCTTTGTGGCTGAATGAAACGCCTGTTTCCGCCAGCGCAGGGAGACTAAGTATGGCCAGTGCCAGCACGCCTCTCCAGCGTTCCTTTTTCATAACTTCTCTCCTTTATCGGTCATCCGTGTAGTCTGAGTAATCCTCCTCGCAGAGAGAAGCGTTTTTCCCTGCCGCGACATTTTTCAGACAACGTCATGGATGCCGCACCGCTTTACGCTTCGTCGAGCATATTCCCACCCGTTCAGCCCGGCTGAAAATAGCGGGCTTGAGAGTCTGGTCACCTCATTCAACATCATTTCTGGATTCACAAAATAACATCCGCCGTGATGTTAAATCATCTTGTGATATTCCGCGCAGCTGCGACCGGCTAACTCTTTTTACGCTCTCACTTCATCTTTGCGATTCATAGCTGAATTCCGCTCTGGTTATTCAGGGGGTTCTTTTATGCATCGGTTCATCTTTTCTTTGACGTCATCAACAACATGAAGCTATTCAGAATATTCAGCGTTCTGCCGTCGCTATTTTTTACCGCCGCGTGCGCTGCCGGGTTATCCCACGTAGATAATTGTGAAGTGGGCTGTCCGACCGGTGGAAGCGACCAGACGCTGGTTCGCGAAGCCTATACGCTCAATAACAACAGCCACCGCAAATTCGCTAATTGGGTGGCGTATAAAATCACCAAAGCCAGCCTGGCCAGCGGGCGTTCGCGCAGCTGGAAGCGCGATCCGGATTTACCCGCTGCGGATACCCTTGCCCCCGCGGCATATAAAGGGGCCAGCGCAGCATTGGCGGTCGATCGCGGGCATCAGGCGCCGCTCGCCGGGCTCGGCGCCAGCGCAGACTGGCCGGCGTTAAACTATCTTTCTAATATCACCCCGCAGGCCTCCGACCTGAATCAGGGGGCGTGGGCGCGGCTGGAGGATAAGGAGCGCGCCCTCGCCGAGCGCCGCGACGTGGCGGCGGTGTGGTCCGTTACCGGGCCGCTGTTCGAACGGCATATCGCTACCCTGCCCGCCGCGCCCGAGGTGGAGCTTCCCAGCGGCTACTGGAAGATTATTTTTATCGGCTCCAGTCCGGATAAAGGCGAATACGCGGCGTTTTTGCTGGATCAGGCAACGCCCAAAAGCGCCAGTTTTTGTGATTATCAAGTGACGGTGGAGGAGATTGAGCGGCGGACTCATCCGGCGCTCTCGTTCTGGTCCGCCCTGCCGGCAGGTATCGCCCGCCGCCTGAAGTCCCGGAAGGGGACGCTGGCTAAAGAGATGGGGTGCCCGTAATTGGGCATGGCATTCTGTTGCGCGCATTATCTCGCTTTTGTTTTTTGAATCTGCTTTGCGGTTATTTCAGCAATATCAGGAAAGGCATTTTCCACAGGCGCTAATTAATAGCGTCACGTATTCTGTTAATTCTTAATTTGCGGTTAAAGGCGTTTATTATGTCCGATTAAAGTCTGGACTTTATTTTTATTACTGGTTAGGTTTACAGGTGTTATTTAGCGCGGTGCGAATGTGCGCCAACACACCCGCACCGCTGATCACAATTACTATTTACAGGGAATAGCAACCATGACTAATGCTGATTGTATTGTAGATTCGTTTGATCCAGAAGTGTCGCCGAAAAATAAGCGTCAGTTGACGGTGAGTTATGTGAGACGTTTGCCAGATCGTCGTCTTGTTCCGGCGCTGATCATGAAGGGCCAGTGGCTGGCGGCGGCAGGGTTTTCGACCGGCACCCGGGTGGAGGTGCGGGTGATGGATGGCTGCATTGTGCTGACGGCGGTTGAGCCGGAACCGGAGCTGGAAGCCGCGATGCGCAGGGTGGAGAAGCTGTCGGCCAGGAAGCAGAAGCAGGTCAGAGAGTTTATCGGGGTGATTGGGGGACGGGGTTGAGGAGTCAGGATTGCGGTGACAGACAGGATTTTAATGCCATGCTCTATATCGCCACTCCGGACCTGTACTCATCCATCAAATCCGTACAACGCTCCTTTTAGATAACGGATAAATACCTGTTAATACGACTGAATGAGGAAACCATCATGGAGACTTACCGATTACATCGCGGCAGGCTTATCGACCATATCCAGCTTGTGGTAAATGATTTCGAGGCCAGCAAAGCGTTTTATACAGCCGTGCTGGCGGTCCTTGAGATCCCTGTCGTGAATACCTACGACGATTATTTTTGGGCTGATGAGCTTGTTGTTTCATCCATTAATAGCCCCGGTTCCGCAGGTAAGCCGACAGGACGGCATCACCTGGCTTTCCAGGCCAGGGATCGTGAGACGGTGGATGCTTTTTACCAGGCAGCGCTGGCACACGGCGGCAGTGATAACGGAGCGCCCGGTGAGCGAACTTATCACCCGGGCTACTACGCGGCCTTTGTACTCGATCCCGATGGTAACAACATCGAAGCGGTTTACCATGGCGAGGCTGAACGCAGTGCGGCATCGGTGGAGATTGGCTTCAGTCTTTAAGTATAACGGCCTCCGGGCAGGGGCCGTATTGGGCGGTTGGCATTAAGTCAGACCAGGAGCCAGCCCAGGAATTAGCTATATCGAAGCCCTCATAATAATGAGGGCTACATAAAATAAATTCAGTGTTGTAAATTCATTGCGTATTCATTTTATAAAGGAATAACGATGGGAGCTATTAACGAGATAGATATTGCAAAGCTGGTATTGCTACCCGCGATTTTATATGTGGCTAAAAAGATCATCGACTGGGCGGGAAAAGTGATGTCCAGCCCGCCAGCAAAGCGAAAAATCCGCTTCGAAAAGGTACCTATTGAAACAAAAATAGAGGTGCTGAATAAAATCGCTGAGATAGCGAGCGCTGAAATACCCGACACTAAACTCTCGAGGACGCATCAGACGGTACAAATGAAATTTTTGTATGAGCAGGTCGGGATTACTCTTCCTGTCTGGCACGCCCATCAGCTGATCGCTTTTATCGCTGATAAAAATATCGGCTCATATGATGTACGATTAATGAGTTTCCTTAAAAACCCATCCTTTTATCGTTGTGAAGAAAATCATTTTTCTGTAGATGCTAAAAAAATTAAAAATTTTCACATCGTTAGCGGAGGTTTCTGGCTAATTTCAATCGTCATTTTTGCCTGCGCCTGGTGGACAACAATACAATCGTTACTGGCCAGCGGGGGCGTAAATTCGGTTATCGCATTTTCACTGTTTTACTTTATTTCCGCTATTGTGGGGCTTTGTTGAATAAATCGAACTTTTGCTG
>NZ_KV793416.1:0-825 GCF_001808475.1 Klebsiella sp. HMSC09D12
TCAACAACTCAGGGCTGGGTAAAGTATGGTTTGCCGGTAGAGGAATAGGCCCGGAATGGCAGATGAAACGTGAGATGCTTTCATCGGCATATACCACCCGCTGGAAGGAGCTGCCGGTTGCCCGTTTCTGACCGGCGAAATGACAGACGGAACTTGCCGCCAGATCATACTTTACCGATCATGCAGATGACTTGTCTCAGGGGGGAACCATGACAAATATCATTCTGTGTGATGTAACTGCCAGCGTCAGCGAACTTAAAAACGATCCGGTGGCCAGCGCCGGTGCCGGCTGCGGCTACTCGGTCGCTATTATTGACAGCAACCGGCCTGTTTTTTTATGTGTGCCCGCGGTTCTGTATGAAAAAATGCTCGATCTTCTGGACGAAAAAGACCTGGCGCAATTGATAACAGAACGTCAAAACCAGTATATTTTGTGATCGGACAACGTGACAAACGACATCACAGTGGAGACACTGCTGACGAGATGATCCCAAGGTCGTAAAAACGGCCGGAACTGGTTACCGGCCGAACGAAGGACCGGCCTACGCGCAGCGGCGGCAACTGGCTTTAAAAATGCTGGCGGAAATTTAAAATTAAGCCGCATACCCTGCGAAATTTTGCAGATTTCACTCAACATGCATGCTTCGTTCATTTCCCAACAGAGCTTTCACCATCGCCTGTAATCGCAGTCCTGCTGCGTGATTACTCCGCTCAACGGGTCACCGGCGCCATGCCAATACCTGTTCGTGACAGGCATTGATGGAACTGCGGTCCCAAACTAATAATGTAAAGACGATGCAGGTGGGACCGTGGTCCCAGGCTGAA
>NZ_KV793417.1:0-3089 GCF_001808475.1 Klebsiella sp. HMSC09D12
TCAACAACTCAGGGCTGGGTAAAGTATGGTTTGCGGGGCGGGGTATGGCCCCGGAATGGCAGATGAAACGGGAGATGCTTTCTCCTGCTTATACGACACGATGGTCAGATATTCCTGCAGCGAAACTGGCGTGAAACTATGGCGATTTCACCTTGAAATTCTCAGCCTAAACTGCCTAATTACAATAAGTTAGATGTGAAATCGCCATGGCGAAATTATTGACTCAAATTTCTGTCAAGGACTTCGTTGATAGCCTTGTCCAGTTCATCCTGAATCACTTTTGACATACGGCTAAACTCATAAGTCAGCGTGCGCCCTTTCACACGCTTACGCGCGAACTTGTCCTTTTCTTCAAAAGACCAGAGTGGGGAAACCACTGACTTTTCCTTGGGAGATGGATCTATCAATGCCTGAGATGCCTGAGAAATCAGCTTCAGAATACTGGCTTTCTGTTCGTCTTCTGGTCGCTCGCCATCACTCAAAATTGCATCGAGCTGAGCTGATACAGACTGAATGAGTTCTTCAGGTGTTAATCCCTTTTCACTGAGTTTTTCATTAACTTCTAAAAGAAGTTTATAATCACTAAATGATAGCTCCGACTGAACCGGGAACAGAGAAATTAAGTCTTGCGGTACGGCCGCCGCCTGCAGCGCCCTGGTAACTTTAGCCTGAGATAACCCCTCCAGTTCAGCAATTTCCTTTTGATTAAATCCGGACTCTTTAAGAGCGATCAATCTCAGGCCAATCTCCCGAAGATTATGTTCTTTAGCTGTCTGGATATCTTTAGCCAGTTGGCGAGCTTCATCAGCTGATAAATGTTCTTCGGTAACCATTACATCAAGGCCTGTACGGACAAAAATTGCTGAGGCTCGCCGTCTTGAACCATCCAGTATCTCAATCCTTTCACTTTGCTTAATACCAATACAGGGAAAGAACTGCTGAAACTTAATCGTCTGGATAATGGATTTCAGGGACTCCCTGGTCAGTGCAAGTTGATCTCTTCCGTTGTTTTCCTGGTTTACGAAGGTCTTACTTTCAACTTCAGATGCAGGCACCCGAACAAACCTGAACGTTACCTTCCTGCCGGTTTTTAAGGTAAATACCTGGCTTCTACCGGTGTCCGTCATTTCCGCCATTGACGCCTGGGTATTTAACTGTCTGCCGATGGTTTTTCTTTTCTCATTCGACATCACATACCTCCGTTTGTACGAATGAACTCGATGCGATCAAAGACTGCCTTCGCAAAGTCTTCCGCTGCTGATTTTGCGCTTTTTAGTGCCTCAGTACTTCCATCATAGGTTGCTGGATTTGCTGAAATAACTGTGTCAAAAGTCTCCCCACAGCGTTCGAAACCATCCAGTCTCGGCAGAACCATGTCTAGCATATCGGCACCGAAAACCTCTTTGGCCTGACTATGGCAAATTTTGTGATCAGATTTGTTCAGGATCTTGGACATGAAGCCGACATTACCGATGAGATTGCAGGTGTGCCCATCCATTTCGATGGAATCTATGAGGGCAGGGAGGCTGGCCACAAACTTCAGGGAAGAATGAAAATCAACCGTCGCCGGTGGAAGAGGGGTCAACATCAGGTCTGCCGCTCCAATGCAGTTTTTCAGGAACGCATCAAGGTGAGGACCACTATCAAGGAAAATAAAGTCGTAGTCATGCTGGAGCTTGTCGATAATGTTCTCTTTAAGCACCGCATGAATATTTTTCCCTGGCAGATGTTCTTCACACAATCCCTTCCAGCCTTCAGCAAGGAATGCATCGTCAATGGAAGCGGGGATTACATCAACACCAGGGATAATAGACGGTACTATAAAATCGGAAAGTAATTCTTCACGAGACACGTTCTGGAGCATGGCCTGAGCAGCCGTATTTTCAACCAGGCCCACTGAATTCTCATGGCTCAGGAACATTGTCAGAGATGCCTGCGGATCGAAATCGATGGCCAGAATACGCAGGTCTTCGAACAGAAGCTGAGGATGAGCTCGAAAAGCATGTGATAATGAAGCGGTAGAAACTGTCTTGGAACCACCACCTTTAAGATTACATACAAAAATCGTAAAGGCTTTATCGAAGCGATCCCTGTACTTCGGTACTTTACGATGGTTATACAGATCGATGACATTCTGAATCGTCATCGCGTATTTCATCGTATTGCCAGAAGGTTTCTTTTTAAAAATGTACCCACCGGCTTCCATTTCGGCCACAGCATACTCAACACTACCTTTACTGAGTTTTGGCAGCTTATAGAGTGCGGCTTTGCTGTATTCCTGATAGAACTCGGTAAGCTTCAATTCCTCTTTTTGCTGGCGGATACTTTCGCTCAAAGATGTCAGAAGCTTACCTGCACGTGTAGCGACTTTTCGTAACTGGTCAATATTGTCCATTATTCACCTCATGACGTTTTTTGTCATTTTGAACAAAAAGAGTCATGTTGCAAGAAAAAAATCAGATTGTTTTGATTTTGCTCTCAACAGGAGGGGGCGGAGAAACCCGACGGGCGGCTTCTCAATCACAGTGGCGCAACACGCAGATGCAGCAATGATCATCACGCAACAACTAGTACAAAAGGGTTTTGAGAAAGACATCAGTCTTGCGAGACAGGACGGCCATTAATAATGGTGAGCACGAAGTGACTCTGAAAATAGCCCGAAACATGCCCCAGAACAGTATTGTCCGCAATACCGCAATGAAAATGACCGGTCTGACAGGAGACGATCTGGCATAGTTCCGGTTAGTAACCCCACCTCCAGGCACTGCCTGCCTAACCATAGCGTAAACTGGTGGGGCAGGGTGGTATCCGTTTCAGACTCTGCCTACCACGTTCCCTGTCAGATGTACCCAGCGCAATGCTGATCCGTATGTATCAGCGCTCGCCGCAGCCATGTGACCGAGCGTAGCGAGCGAACTGGCGAGGAAGCGAAGAGGCACCGTTCCGTCAGATAGCTCTTACGCCCAGTACAAGAATAGGTTTCCATCCTCTGTGGGAAACAGGTCAACTTTATGGACGCTCCGGAATATGGGAAACAGGTCAACTTCTCGGACGACCCGGACTGTGGGAAACAGGTCAACTTCGCGGAC
>NZ_KV793418.1:0-4810 GCF_001808475.1 Klebsiella sp. HMSC09D12
GATAACGGACATTTCAATTGAGCCTTGACAAATGCTGTAGCTCCCATATTCTAATGTCACTTTTAACCCATTTAGTGATGTCACTTTTTCTGGCATAAAGGATCCAATCCTCAGGCCATGGAGACATCAGGATGCTTGTGACCATGTCAGATAAAGAAATCAGTCGGATCAACGTCATTCAATCAGTTGTTGAAAAACGTATGCGCCGTCGTGATGCTGCTCATCAGCTTGCTTTGACCGAACGTCAGACACAGCGGTTAATGAACCGCTTTCGTGAGTCTGGTGCCGCAGGATTGGTAAACCTTCGGCGTGGACGCCCTGGTAATCACAGGCTTCCTGAGTCACTGAAGCTGCGAGTTCTTTCGTTACTTCACGATCATTACAGCGACTTTGGACCAACACTGGCCGCAGAAAAATTACGCGAACGCCACAACATCACAGTATCTGTTGAAACGCTCAGAAAATGGATGACAGCGGATGGACTCTGGGTTCCTTATTCACGTCGCAGGCCCCGCGTTCATCAACCCAGATATCGGCGTGACTGCCTCGGAGAACTTGTTCAGATTGATGGTTCCCCGCACGACTGGTTTGAAGGCCGTGCACCGAAATGCTGCCTGCTCGTCTTTATTGATGACGCGACTGGCCGCCTGATGCACCTCCGTTTTGGTGAGACTGAATCAGCTTTTGATTACATGATGGCCACTCGCGAGTATCTCGAGCAACACGGCAAGCCCCTTGCGTTCTACAGCGATAAGCACGGCATTTTCAGGGTCAATAATGGAGGATCCACTACGACCGGAGTCACCCAGTTTGGCCGTGTACTTTCTGAACTTGGGATCGAGTTGATTTGTGCCAACAGTCCACAGGCTAAAGGCCGTGTGGAGCGAGCAAATCAGACACTTCAGGATCGGCTTATCAAAGAGATGCGTCTCGAGGGAATCTGCAGTATTGAAGCCGCCAACGCCTGGCTGGATACCTTCATCGCTGACTTCAATCGTCGCTTCGCAAGACCAGCAAAATACCCCAAAGATCTGCACCGCCCGGTGTCTGAAAGCAACGAAGAGCTGGATGATATCTTTGCTTGGCAGGAACTGCGTAAGCTGTCTAAAACGCTGACATTCCGCTATGACAAAATGATATATCTGGTTGAACCTACTGAAGAAAATACTCGCATCGCTGGCGAGAAAATAACTGTCTACGACTATCCTGACGGCACGCTGGCATTCAAATACGGTTACCGTTCACTCAAATATCAGGTGTTCGACAAACTGGAATGTCTCGACCAGGGGCAAATTGTTGATAACAAACGTCTTGGGGCTGTACTGAAGCTGGCGCAAAGCAAAATGGATGAACTCGAACGCGATGGCAAGCGTGACAGGAGCAAAAAGATGCCAAAACGACGGGCTCAGGCCAGAGTTCAGGAGCAACTCAGGGCAATTAATCCGGTCCTGGTAAACCCGGATGAATTCAGGGCCAGCCTGAAACGCTAGCCCCCTGCTCTTTTTTTTGGATAGTTCAGCTGTGGCAGTGTGATGAAGTACAAGCTTTTGAAAACATGGCAGTTGAGTTTGCAACCAATAATCCCCATTACTTATCTGGTTTTACTATCACAGCAGATATATTCCAGAATATTAAGGGGAAAACAGAACATGGCCAGATGTACGGCTCCTGTACGTGGACATAGCTCAGCAGCCGCCGCTGCTGCCTGTCCAGCCTGTCGCAATCGCAGTGGTTATCGCCGCAGCAGCTACAGTTATGATAGTTATCCGTCCTACTCCTCGTCAGGCAGCGCTGGCGGAAGTCGTGGAAGCAGTAGCGGTGGTTCCAGCAGCGGTACAAAGCCTCGCTGGTCAAAATCGGGATCTTCCGTTTCCTACACAACCGCCCAAGTACAATCTCTCACACCGATTCGCCAAACGGTAGAGAAGCTTGTCGCAGAGAAGCCGGATTTGCGTGATGTATTCCTTTGCCACGCTTGGGATGATCGACAAGGCGTAGCCAAAGAGCTACACGATTTGCTCGAGGCTGCAGGCGTCAAAGTATGGTTTAGCGAAAAGGATCTTGCTCTTGGCGTTCCTATGATGCGTGCCATCGATAAAGGATTAGCAAATTCTCGAATCGGTCTGGTATTAGTGACTCCAGCGCTATTAAACCGACTGCCCAAAGAAGGCGTTGCTGATAAAGAGCTTTCAGCTTTACTGGCCGGGAACCAACTCGTACCGATCGTTCATAACACAACGTATGAAGCTCTCCGCAATGTCAGTCCCTTGCTCGCATCCCGAAGCGGTCTGGACACGGGAGAAGATACGCTGGCAGTTGTCGCAACAAAAATTGCAGAATTGATTACTGTGTAGAGTAACGACTCCCACTCAAACTAAAATATCTGGTCTACTACCGCAGGCCAGATATTTGGCACTGTTGCAAATAGTCGGTGGTGATAAACTTATCATCCCCTTTTGCTGATGGAGCTGCACATGAACCCATTCAAAGGCCGGCATTTTCAGCGTGACATCATTCTGTGGGCCGTACGCTGGTACTGCAAATACGGCATCAGTTACCGTGAGCTGCAGGAGATGCTGGCTGAACGCGGAGTGAATGTCGATCACTCCACGATTTACCGCTGGGTTCAGCGTTATGCGCCTGAAATGGAAAAACGGCTGCGCTGGTACTGGCGTAACCCTTCCGATCTTTGCCCGTGGCACATGGATGAAACCTACGTGAAGGTCAATGGCCGCTGGGCGTATCTGTACCGGGCCGTCGACAGCCGGGGCCGCACTGTCGATTTTTATCTCTCCTCCCGTCGTAACAGCAAAGCTGCATACCGGTTTCTGGGTAAAATCCTCAACAACGTGAAGAAGTGGCAGATCCCGCGATTCATCAACACGGATAAAGCGCCCGCCTATGGTCGCGCGCTTGCTCTGCTCAAACGCGAAGGCCGGTGCCCGTCTGACGTTGAACACCGACAGATTAAGTACCGGAACAACGTGATTGAATGCGATCATGGCAAACTGAAACGGATAATCGGCGCCACGCTGGGATTTAAATCCATGAAGACGGCTTACGCCACCATCAAAGGTATTGAGGTGATGCGTGCACTACGCAAAGGCCAGGCCTCAGCATTTTATTATGGTGATCCCCTGGGCGAAATGCGCCTGGTAAGCAGAGTTTTTGAAATGTAAGGCCTTTGAATAAGACAAAAGGCTGCCTCATCGCTAACTTTGCAACAGTGCCAAATATGGCTTAAGGCATTACACTATTTCATTAATGTCGCCCTGCACGCTTTCAGGTGTTTTATGTTTTAGATTCATCTTACTATCCAGATTGTGCATTTGAGCCAGGCAAAATGTTGTTCGCTAACCACTGTAAGGATCTTCACCATGGAGATGTATCTTAAAAGAATGAAAGACGAATGGGTCGCGCTGGTTGAACAGACCGACCCTCACATTCGCAGACTCGCTTCTGAGATAGCGATCGCCCATGCCCATGCTTTAAGCATTGAGTTTTATCGTATTGTTCTCGCCGATCCGCATGCTGAGGAGTTTTTGAGTAATGAACAGGTTGAGCGCCAACTCAAAAGCGCACTTGAAAAGTGGATTGTGGATGTGCTCTCCAGTGAAGTCGACAATATTGATGAACTGATAAAAATACAGCATACGGTGGCTGAAGTGCATGCGCGTATTGGTATTCCGGTGGAACTGGTTGAAATGGGTTTTCGCGTACTGAAGAAAATTCTCTATCCGATCATCATTGACAGCCACCATGAAGCGACACATAAGCTGCTTGTCTACCACTTCTCCATTAACAGTATTGATCTGGCGATGGAAGTCATGTCCAGAGCCTTCTCCTTTAGTGAAAGTACCGCAGCAAAAGAAGATGAAAACTACCGTATTTTTTCTTTGCTGGAAAACGCAGAAGAAGTGAAAGAGCGTCAAATCGCCGCGTTACTGTCGTGGGAAATGGACATTATCTATAAGGTCTTACTCGACTCCGATCTCGGCAACAGCCTGCCGTTAAGCCAGGCGGATTTTGGTTTGTGGTTTAATCATAAAGGACGTCATTATTTCAGTGGTATTGCGGAAGTCGGTCACATCTCACGACTGATTCAGGACTTTGACGGCGTGTTTCACCACACCAGTGGGACAACGAAAACGTTAAGCAATAAAGCATCACGGGTGAAATTCCTGCTGCAAATCCGCAATACCGTCTCGCAGATCATTACGCTACTGCGTGAATTGTTTGAGGAAGTGTCCCGCCATGAGGTAGGGATGGATGTACTGACCAAATTACTCAACCGACGTTTCCTGCCAACCATCTTGAAGCGGGAAATCGCCCATGCTAATCGCGCCGGCACCCCCCTCTCTATTCTTATTATTGATGTCGATAAATTTAAAGAGATCAATGATACCTGGGGGCACAATACCGGTGATGAGATCCTTCGTCAGGTGTCTCAGGCTTTTTATGACAACGTTCGCAGCAGTGATTACGTTTTTCGCTACGGTGGCGATGAATTTATTATTGTTCTTACTGAAGCGACACAAACCGATACGCTACGTATTGCGGAGCGTATTCGCAGTCGCGTCGAGAAAACAAAAATAAAATCGCCTGCGGGGGATTTTATTCCGCTTTCATTGTCCATTGGGGCAGCGATGTTTAATGGTCATCCGGATTATGAACGTTTAATTCAGATAGCAGACGAAGCGTTATATACCGCAAAAAGACGGGGCAGAAATTGTGTTGAACTGTGGAAACCCGCTTCTTAATGGGTATACGGAAGCAGAGGGGCTTTGTTGAATAAATCGAACTTTTGCTG
>NZ_KV793419.1:0-6680 GCF_001808475.1 Klebsiella sp. HMSC09D12
GCTTAACGCGCCTTGTCCGGGCTACCGGATCGCAGAAGGCTGTAAACCCGTAGCCGGGTAAGGCATCAACCGCAAGCCCGGGATACGTAAAACGTCGTATTCCATCTGGATGTGTTCTGAAATCCATAAAACTGTGGGCCGATTCCGCGCCGTCGGTCGCTAAAAAAGAGAAAATGGCCTTTTGATGTCAATTCGCCCAATGTTTAGCCGAAAAATCACGCACTGGTTTGCCCGACGTTCGTTCCAGAACCGCATCTTCCTGTTGATCCTGTTTACCTCGACAATAGTGATGCTGGCGATGTCATGGTATCTCACCAGCATCACGGAAGAGCGTCTGCATTATCAGGTCGGCCAGCGCGCGCTGATCCAGGCGATGCAGATCTCCGCCATGCCTGAGCTGGTAGAGGCGGTCGAAAAGCACGATCTGGCGCGAATTAAAGCGCTTATCGACCCCATGCGATCGTTTTCCGATGCCACCTACATCACCGTCGGTGATGCAAAAGGCCAGCGTCTGTATCACGTGAATCCGGATGAGATCGGCAAATATATGGAAGGCGGAGACAGCGACGAAGCGCTGTATAACGCTAAAAGCTACGTGTCGGTGCGTAAAGGATCGCTCGGCTCTTCATTGCGCGGTAAGTCGCCGATCCAGGACAGCACCGGGAAAGTGATCGGCATCGTCTCGGTGGGCTACACCATCGAACAGTTAGAGAACTGGCTGAGTCTGCAAATCGGATCGCTGATGATCCCGATGGCGATCATGCTGCTCCTGCTGCTCTACTGCGCCCGACGCTTCTCGCTGCATATCAAAAAACAGATGCTGAATATGGAGCCGCAGCAGCTATCACAGCTGCTTATCCAGCAAAGCGTCTTGTTTGAATCGGTCTTTGAGGGACTGATAGCCATTGACTCTCACTACCGAATTACCGCCATCAACCAAACCGCAAGGAGATTATTAAACCTCAGCCAGCCGGAAACCATCCTGATTGGCAAAAGCATCAGCAGCGTGATCTCTCAGGAGACGTTCTTTTATGACGCGCCGCAGACAAATAAAAAAGACGAAATTGTCACCTTTAATCAGATCAAAGTGATCGCCAGCCGCATGGCCGTCACGCTCAATAGCGAGCCCCAGGGATGGGTCATTAGCTTTCGTAGTAAAGACGATATCAACACCCTGAGCCTGCAGCTCAGCCAGGTCCAGCAGTATGCAGATAACCTTCGCGCCGTGCAACACGAGCACCGCAATTTGATCTCCACCATTGCCGGGCTACTGTTTTTGAAACGCTACGATAACGCGCTGGATCTCATTCAGCAGCAGTCTGAAAGCCACCAGAAAGTTCTCGATTTTATCGCCCGTAATTTTAAAGTGAACCATCTTGCCGGGCTGCTGATCGGCAAATATTACCGCGCCAAAGAGCTCGGATTAGAGCTGGTCTTCGATCCCGCCTGTCACGTGGAAACCCTCCCCTCCTCGCTTTCTCATAATGAGTGGATCTCGATCGTCGGTAATCTGCTGGACAATGCCTACAATGCCGCCTTACGTCAGCCGGCAGGATCGAAGCAGATCGAGTGCCTGATCAACAGCGAGGGCGGCGAAGCGATCGTCGAGATCGCCGACCAGGGCTGCGGAATTGATGAATCGCTGCGCGATCGTATTTTTGAGCGCGGCGTCACCAGCAGCGACAGCGGCGATCACGGTATCGGGCTATGGCTGGTACGCAGCTACGTCGAGCAGGCGGGCGGCAATATCGTCGTCGACGACAACATCCCTTTTGGCACTATTTTTACTCTTTATATCCCCCTGACCCGAGATGAACACCATGGATAGCATCACAACTCTCATCGTTGAAGACGAACCTATGCTGGCGGAAATTCTGGTGGATACCATCAAGCAATTTCCCCAGTTCGAAGTCATTGGCATTGCGGATAAGCTGGAAAGCGCAAAAAAAATGCTTCGTCTCTATCAGCCCCAGCTGATTCTGTTGGATAACTTTTTGCCCGATGGCAAAGGCCTCGATTTGATCCGTCACGCCGTCAATATCAATTATAAAGGACGTATCATTTTCATCACCGCCGACAACCATATGGATACCATCAGCGAAGCCCTGCGGATGGGCGTTTTCGATTATTTGATTAAGCCGGTTCACTATCAGCGATTGCAGCATACGCTCGAGCGTTTTGCCCGCTATCGCAGCTCCCTGCGCTCGAGCGAGCAGGCGAGCCAGACCCACGTTGACGCCCTTTTCAATATCCAGGCCAAAGAGCACGCGGAAGCCGCCGGCACCGCTCTGCGCGGAATCGATGAAAGCACCTTTAACCGCGTATTACAGCTCTTCACCGACCCGGGGATCGTCCATACCGCAGACTCCCTTGCGCGTATCCTCGGCAGCAGCAAAACCACTGCCCGCCGCTACCTGGAGCAAGGGGTCAAAAACGATTTTCTTGAGGCCGAAATAAGCTACGGTAAAGTCGGCAGACCGGAGCGGATTTATCACGGCAAAAATAGTGAGCACGTTTAAGGATCGCGGAGATGCTTTGTTTAGCATGCATCTCCTTTTATTCGTTTACGCTATAGCGTAGCTAACAATCATCTGGCCTTTTTTCATCTTCACCTGGGTAATGACGACCTCTCCCAGTTCTGACAGGCTGGCCACGTGCGTGCCGCCGCAGGGATAGCTCGGCATATCGCCGAACCCGACCTTGCGCAGACCTTCGGCAAAAGAGATCCGACGCGGTAAATCCTCCGCCTGCCATCCTTCGATCTGCGCCAGCAGGGCGCTGGCTTCGGGCAGTGACGCGTTCGTCCCGGCGGCAAAGGTGATGCGCCCTTCTCCCGGCCAGTGATGCGCCTTAATCGGCCGCCAGCCAAAGCGCTCTCCGGCCTGGCCAATCAGGTGCCCGGCGGAATGTAGCCGAGCGTGCAGCCGTCTTGCGTCCGCGTCCACCCGGATCGCCACCTCGCCGGAGGGTAGCGGCTGCGCAACAATATGCACGATGCTCTCGCCGCGCGCGGCAACGCTCTCGACCGCAAGCTCGCCAATCCAGCCGCGATCCGCTGGCTGTCCTCCGCCCTGCGGATGAAACAGCGTGCGGTCCAGCTCAATGGCATAGCGGCCATCGGCTTCGCCCAGGCAGTTGACGACTCGCGCAGGGCATTCAGTGGCATCGCTGGTGTAATAAAGTCGTTCAGTCATGGTTGTCCTCCCCTCAGTCAGGACAGTATATTGATATTAACGACAGCGATAATCCCGCCGATCATCAATGCAATTTTGCTCTGGAAGCACAAATGAATCTGAACTTACTGCCCGATCTCGCCCTGTTCGTGCAGATTGTCGATCAGGGCAGCTTTTCCGCCGTCGCGCGCCAGACAGGCGCGACGCCTTCCGCCATTAGCCGCAGCGTCTCGCGGCTGGAGCAGGAAATGGGCTGCAAGCTGCTGCATCGCACCACGCGCAAGCTGCGCCTTAGCGATGCCGGGAAAACGGTGTATGAACATGCGCTGGAGATGCTGGACTCGGCGCGTCTGGCCATGGATTCCGCCGGCAGCGCCCAGGCGGTGCCGCAGGGTAAGCTCACGCTAAGCGTGCCGAAAGCCGTGGGACGGTTTGTCATTCATCCGCTGATGCTGGAGTTTTTTAGCCGCTACCCGAAGATCGACGTCTGTCTGCGCCTTGAAGATCGGGTTCTCGATTTTATCGATGACGGTATCGATCTGGCGCTGCGCATCACCCATACGCCCTCGCCGGGGCTGCACGGTAAGCCTTTGCTGTCCGTCAGCCATATCGTCTGTGCGACGCCCGGCTACCTGGCGCAATATGGCAGACCGCGAACGCCGCAGGATCTGCGCGAACATAGCTGTATCAGCCTTGGGGAAACGCCCGCCGATTCGCGCTGGAAGTTTCGCCGCGACGGCAAAACGGAGACTATCCAGACCCACGGTCGTTACGCGGCAAACCACACCGCCGTACGCCTTGATGCCGTGAAGCAAAATCTGGGTATCGGCAGCCTGCCGTTGTTTACCGCCCGTGAGGCGCTGGCGAACGGCGAGATTGTGCAGGTTTTACCGGAATGGGAGTTTATCAGTCGCTATTCCGGCCAGCTCTGGCTACTGTGGTCGGGCAATAAGCACATGCCCGCCAGAATGCGGGCAATGATTGATTATCTTAGCGAGAAGATGAAGCCGACTGCAGGCAGCACAGCCATAGCGCAACGTTCGAAAATCACGGATAAGCCGCTATGAATAAAAACGGGGATGCTATATCACCCCCGTTTATTACCTTAATGAGGACTATCGTTTACTGATGGTGGGAAGTTAAGCGTGATTTATTATAATTAATCAGGCTTCCTGCCTTAATAATCTCCCGCTCTGATGAGGTCAGGCCCTCCATGTAAAGCGCGATCTCTTTTATGGGGCGCTCGCGGCTAATGACAAACGCGGTAATATGACCCAGCTCGCTGTCTAAGGCGGATTTTATGCCCGGAATAAAGATAAAATCCCCCACTTCAAATTCGGGTAAGGCTTTCATTTGCAGCGGCAGCATTCCCCAGTTAATCACATTCGAACGATAACGTTTCGTGGCGTATTCCTGCGCAATATTTGCCAGCCCCCCCAGCACGCGCTGGCAGCTGGCCGCTTGTTCTCGTGCTGAACCATCGCCCGGTTTTATCGCATAAACCATACTACCTATTTCCGTCTGCTGCAGGGTGACGCTCTCCTGTCCCGGCAGCTGGCGGATTTGGGTAAAGATGTCCTCAAGTTCAGGATGCAGCCTGCAAGGATTGTCCCCCGCGACGCGCAATTGTTCCAGAGCGGCAATCTCCTTACTGCGGCCAACATAGCCCGGATCGCGCCGTGAGAGGGTAAACTCCGCCAGTCCTGAGGGGTTAGAGCGAAATGATGAGGTTTCTCCCGATGGGATAAGCTCGTCAGTAGTCGTCACCGGATCCATGATTTTAGAGGTAACGTTTAAGAGAATATTTTCCGTTAACTCACTCATTTCCGGCCAGTCTTTTATATTGGGTCCATAAATCAGCGATTGCTGGGATGCGCCTTTAATAAAGCCTTGATAGACACGGTTTTTATAAGGTGAAGCGTCAAATTCATATTGCGGTATGTTCTCCCAGCAATCGAGCTCTGACGCCGAGGTCAGAATACCACCGTTGGCAGCCGTCGCCGCAATTGAGCGGGCATCCATCAACGCGACAGCCGACATTTGCCCATTTCCGGGTTTTGAACCTTCCCGGTTTGGGAAATTGCGCGTTGTATGGCGAATGCTCAATCCATTATGCATAGGCGTGTCGCCTGCGCCAAAGCAGGGCCCACAAAATGCGGTACGCATAATCGCGCCAGCGCTTAATAAATCGGTCGTTATCCCTTTTTTGGTCAGATCCATCAGCACCGGCTGGGATGAGGGATATATCGAGAGAGAGAAAACGTTGTCGCCGCAGGAGTGATGCTTTAAGGCATTTGCCGCTTCAACTACGTTGACGTAATTTCCGCCAGCACAACCGGCAATAATTCCTTGCTGGATCCGGAGCTTACCCTTTTCGACTTTATCCAGCAGGGAGAGTTTTGCGCGCCCAAGCGAAATTTTTTCGGATTCCATTTCGACATCATGCAAAATATCCGGCAAGTTCTCCTTCAGCGTATCAATTTCATAGACGTTGGCGGGATGAAAAGGTAAGGCGATCATCGGTTTGATAGCGCTTAAATTGACTTCTATACAACCATCGTAATAAGCCATATCGGATGCTGAGAGCGAACAATAGTCTTGCTCCCTGCCATGAACGCGCAAGTAGCTTCGAGTCTCTTCATCGGTTTGCCAGATAGACGATAAGCAGGTGGTCTCCGTCGTCATGACATCAACACTGTTGCGGAAATCGGTAGACATTGTCGCCACCCCCGGTCCCACAAACTCCATTATCTTGTTTTTCACATAACCGCGCCGGAACACCGCGCCAATTATCGCCAGGGCAATATCCTGAGGCCCCACGCCAGGGCTGGGTTTACCTGTCAAATACACCGCAACAACCTCGGGATAATCAATATCCCAGGTCCCTCCCAGCAGTTGCTTAACTAACTCGCCGCCCCCCTCGCCGACGGCCATCGTCCCTAAAGCGCCATAGCGGGTATGGCTGTCCGAGCCCAGCACCATCTTGCCACCGCCGGCCATCATCTCGCGCATATATTGATGAATAACGGAAATATGCGGCGGAACATAAATCCCGCCGTACTTTCTGGCCGAAGATAAACCGAATATATGATCATCACTATTAATGGTACCGCCGACGGCACATAGCGAATTATGACAATTAGTTAATACGTAAGGCAGTGGAAAACGCTGCATTCCAGACGCTTTAGCGGTTTGGATTATCCCCACAAATGTAATATCGTGTGAGGCCATACAATCAAATTTTATTTTTAACTTGCGGTGATCGCCTGAAGTATTATGGGCGGAGAGGATCGACCACGAAATCGTGCCTTTACGCGCCTCCTGCTTGTCCACCGGGAAGGAAGGATGACCAACAGGGATAATACCATGCTGGTGTGATATACATACTCCATGGCCATACAGTTTTATCATGACATATATCCTTATATAAAAAACAAGGTCTGACAGAATAGCAACGCTTTTTAATCACTACCGGGCTTTGTTGAATAAATCAGATTTCGGGTAAGT
>NZ_KV793420.1:0-513 GCF_001808475.1 Klebsiella sp. HMSC09D12
AGTGGTGGTAAAGACTGACATCGGCATTATTACTATCGCTGTGGAACATCACCCCGACGGGCTTACCACGGGTTTCCCATGCCATTTCCAGTGCTTTCATGGTGAGCCTGCTGTCCGGCGAGAACGACATGGCCCAGCCCACTGGTTTTCTTGCGAACAGGTCGAGAACAACGGCGAGGTACGCCCAGCGCTTACCCGTCCAGATATAGGTCACATCACCGCACCACACCTGATTTGGTTCCGTTACGGCGAACTGTCGCTCAAGATGATTCGGGATAGCAACGTGCTCATGACCGCCACGCTTATACCGGTGAGTCGGCTGCTGGCAACTGACCAGCCCCAGCTCTTTCATGAGTCTGCCAGCAAGCCAGCGCCCCATCTGGTAACCTCTCTGGGTTGCCATTGTGGCGATGCTTCTTGCTACGGCAGAGCCGTGGCTGATGCCATGCAGTTCAAGTACCTGGCTGCGTAATACAGCCCGTGGCTTTGTTGAATAAATCAGATTTCGGGTAA
>NZ_KV793421.1:0-6035 GCF_001808475.1 Klebsiella sp. HMSC09D12
CATAAGCAGTTGCTCGGTAATACCCAAAATAGCCTACTCCGACATGTTGCATCAACATCAGGTAACCCCCTTATTAACCCTGAGGTATTTGCAATATCTGTGTGAACTTACACACCCATGAAACTACCGCGAAACACCCTGGTCTGGTGCGTATTAATCGTGTGTTTAACGCTCTTGATATTCACATGCCTGACCCGGAACCGCTTATGCGAAGTCCGGCTGAAGGACGGGAACAGGGAGGTCGCGGCAAGCCTGGCTTACGAATCCAACGGTAAGTAGCAACCTGGAGGCGGGGGAAACCCCGCCTTTTCAGGGCTGCGTTGGTCTGACATGCCTGAAGCGCCTTTATGAAGGGGTTACCGTTCGCCGGTAGCCCCTTTTTCCTCTATCTATTCATGTTAAGGCTAATGTACGCATCCATTAGCTATTACCGGGAAGGTTATTTTTCCCTGTTCCGTGCTGCACGGATGCCTGTCTGATAGTGCTTTTTCACACTTGCAATATCACTCAGGGTGGAGGCCTGACAGGAGTATGCGGCAAGACGGTAGCGGGAAGCTATTTCATCCAGGATGGCAGGCGTATTATCGCGGCTGCGGTGCTGGCGACCCTTCTGCCCAAAAGTGGCAACAATTATGTCCTGGCTACCCGAGCGGCCGAAAAGGCGCATACAAAGGCGCTTTACAATAAGCGGGGTTAAGTCCAGATCGATGCTGTCAGCTATCTCAAAAATAAAACTCAGCATCCGGTACGTTTTATAGCGCTTAACTGCTGCGCTGAGGCGTGCGGCTCGCTGAGGCAGTTCCCACGAATAATCAGAATAACGCTGCAGTTCAGCCTGATAATCCCGGGTCAGATGTTCGATTGTGTACGTAAAGTTGCGGTAAAAGTAAGCGCGAGACTGTTCAGTCTGTGATTCCTGAGCCATTTTATGCACCAGTTGTTAATGCTAATGGATGCGTACATTAGCATTAATATTTACTGCGCTTAAATTTTGTTCTTCTTGCTTGATTGTGTATGACTTCTGTCATACAGTTGTCTGTGTAATGAACAGCAATTGTTCCACTTAACTCAGAGAGGCGAAGCGCAGTCGCGGGTGAGCCAAAGGAGAGCCAGCATGAACTTCACGATAAAATCCCGTAAAACCGGCGAAATTTTCAGTTTTTACGCACCCGAGAGTGGCGGTTATGTCCACCTGGAGTCCCCGGGACACTCTGGTAACACAGGTGCTCAGATTTGCTGTGGTGGAGGGTTCATGGGGAGTACGCTTTCCTGTGGCGCTTCTGAGGACGATCTGGCCAGTGTTGCCCGTAAATGGTACCGACAGTTCGTGAGGGAGCGGCGCAAATTCTTAATTATGTCGGGCCAGTATTCTGAGGATAACCCATGAAAAAAGAAATCTCCCGCAACCCCTCTTTCACGCCTTCGCCTAAGCTGCGAGCACATCTGAACTCCCACAGGGAAGGGGTGACTGAAAGGCTGAATAATATCTTTGATCGCTATGCGCATCTGGTTCGGGTCTGTGCCCTTCCTCTCGATGACGACGAAACACAGGTTCTGCTTAATGTGCTGAGTGGCTCCGTTGTGGAACCCGCCTTTATTGAATATCTGGCTCAGGAAATTCTGGACTCGGATGATTATCTGGAAGGGATACCCGCAGCTAAATCACTGTACGAAAAGTGTCAGTCAGCGACCTATCCGCAATTGCTGGCCACCGTCGAACGTCTGGAACGATAAGAAAGGCATAACAACACTGGACCCCTTCGGCTCCTGGCCAGCTGCGCTGTCCAGTCGTCGAGCCACACTCCGCCAGGGCAGCTGCTGCGCACCTGCCGGGCTCCGCCGAACCCGCAAAGCGGTTTCGGGCCTGACGGCTAGTGTCTGATGTCTGAAGTCAAGGTCAACGGCAGCGCTTGCTGCGACCGGAACGGTCGCGCCGCTTTCACCGTGCCGGCGATAAAGCTACCGGCACTCTGATGGCGCCACGCCGTTCCGTCGTGTCGGGTGTGTTCATTCTCATCCCTTCCCCTGGTGAGTCATCTCTCGTCCGTTCCCCGGCGAAGGGCTGGTCGTAGCACCGCCGTGTCGTCACCCAAGGGGTAAATAAACTCCGCCAAAAACTTTTTGCCAGGGACCGCAAAAACTTTTTGTCTCCGCCCCTTGTTCTCCTCCTTACGACGTTGCTCCTTTGCCCTTTGCCGCCAGGGAACTCACCGAGAGATGGATTAACCACCAGACCAGAGGAAAAGCAGAATGAACACACAGAACGTCAACGTCAAAACCGCCACCAAAGAATCTACCGAAAGATGGGTTGAAAACCTTCTGGCCAACGCGATTAGCGAGCAAAAGAGCCTCCTTATGTATCTGGCGGAGCTTAAAAACAAGCGCCTTAGAGAAAGCGAAAGAAGTGAACTGGTATGGGGCACGTTGATGCGTATGGCTGATAACGTCCTGGGGGCGGGAGTGGTTGACTGGCACGCTGACGTTCTGCAGGTGCATTTCGGCGTTGCACAACCGTGGCTTCAGTCCCGGAAACTCGTTGAGCTTCTTTATGGTGATATCGGTGAGGAAGCGTGGAATGACGCACGCAAATACATTGCTGACTCAATGCGCGCTGAACGCCATATGCCATGAATCTGCTTTTTTACCCAACATCTGGCGGTCCGGGGGCCGCCGGTCATCCACATAAGGAGAGATGTATGAACTTACACCTGATCGAATCCTCTGCAGTCCTGGGAATGCAGACCACCGCAGAGGCAGAACGTGCGTACTGGTTGAGTCGCCGTAACGATGCGGTGAAAGCACCGGAAGAAATCGACGTTCATGCCTTTCACGAGGCGCTGGGCCTGATGTATCCGCTCAACTGGTCAACAAGTGAGAACGGCGAGTGGGAAACGTTCATGCTGCAGGAGATGGTCTGCTGTGACGTGACAGAGATATACGCCCGCTACGGAGCCAGATATTTCCGGCTGCGGGATGTGTGCAACCTGAGCCATGCGCAGATTACAACGCGCATTAAGGAGGAATTTAACCTGTTCCGGAAATGAAAAAAGCAGGGAAAACCCTGCTTTATCCACGCCGTAAAAGTCGCGGTAACGATTTTTTCGGCTGTTCAAATTAACTTAGAGGTACATATGAACCTATCCATTCTTTCACCTTCCACTGAGGCTGTAAAGCCCCGTCGTCATCCACGTATCCAGCGAGACGATATTGCGGCCCAGGAGATTGATCCGGCGCTGAAAGCCTTCGGGCGGCATATTGCCCGCAGTATTCGTAAGGGGCGCGGCGTTCATATCCCCGCGATGAACAACACCGCCTTCGGGCAGGTACTCCGCACGCTTGAACTTAAACGCGCATGTAACTGATAAGGTGAGCCGCTCCTTCGGGAGCGGCAACAGCGGAGATAATGTTATGTCACAGCTGAGTTTTGCCGATGTGTTCAATCTGGCCAGAGAAACTGCGGATAACAGCCCTGTCATTCAGGCAGGGCAGCAGATCGCGGAAACGGTGCCCACGGTTCATCGTATGATGAGCGAGCAGTACAGCCGGGGCCGTTTTATCCGCGTATTTAAGGATACGGGCCGCCATCTGGGGCGCTGGGAAGTGTTCAGTGATTTTCTGTCGCTTGCCGCCAGCGAGCTGGATATGGCCCGGATACGAACGCCGGAGAGCATGGAGCACTGCCGGAAAATCTGCGCCCGGTACGAGGCCACCGACATCGCGAACATGCAGGAAATGTTCTGCCTGATGGTGTGTGCGCTGGAGGCGAAATTTCATGATTTCCTCGGCGCGATTTTTATGGAGCTTGAGCTGGGTGATAACTTTCGCGGGCAGTATTTTACCCCGTATTCCGTGCAGTGTCTGATGGCGCGAATGCTGATGCCAGGCGTCAGAGACACTATCCGCCGGGAAGGGATTGCCACCGTCAGCGATCCGGCGTGTGGGGCCGCAGGGATGCTGATCGCCTATGCAGAGTGCCTGCTTGAAGCGGATATTAACCCCTCAATGCACATGTTCGGCAGCTGCATTGACATCGATCCGGTGGCGGCAGATATGGCATTCATCCAGCTGTCACTGCTGGGGATAGCAGCGGAAGTGGTGACGGGCAACACGCTCACGATGCAGATCCGGCGTGTGAGGTATACCCCGGTTTTCTACCTCAATGACTTTGAAAAACGACTGGCAGATCTGCGCCGGTTCAGGTCTCTGCGGGACTTTATGCGCGGAATACAGGAGGCCGCGTAAATAACCGGAAGGGCAGGGGATAACCTGCCCGACTGCGCTGAAAGGCCGCAGCGCCTGTGGCGCTGAATAATACCGGCTGCGCTACGCGCCGCCCGTATTACTCCGGCGCGGTATTATCTCATCAATATTCTTTATTCATCTCTGTTACATCGCTTCCGCTATTCTGCTGTGTATCTCTTCCGCTATTTATCTCTGATGAAAGATTAAATAAATACTGACCCGGGCGTCGTCCCTGTCGGGACACGGCTGTCGTGAACAGAGCCAGCAAGCTGTCTCTGCCCTGTCGGGCTTCCATCCTGACGCAAATTCAAAATCTCGCTTGCTGCATCCTTATCAGGATGCGCCGCTCTCACCGTGGCGATAAATACCCGCCACTCCAGGGCCTGAACGTGAATCCGATAAACACCGGATTGACGTTCAGGGTTGTGCGCATTCTCACTCCAGCTCGATATCGCCCGACTTCATCTTTCGCGGAGGGCTGCTTTTAGCATCAGCCGTGGAGGAAATAAAGGGGTATATAAACGCCGCGCGCCCCTTTATTTCCTCCCCGTCGGCTGCAAATTGCCCTTCGCCGCTCAGTGATGAAGTCGAACGATTTAATAAACCGCGAAGGAGAAAATCAGTATGCGCACAATGAAAGTCAACACCGCCACTCGTGAATCAGACGAACAGTTTAAAACAGATAAATATCTGCGCAGTGCCGTAACCAATGGTAAAGCTCGCCTGGATTTTATCACGGAGCTCTTTTTTACGCCGTTAGCCGATACTATGGCCGCGAACTGGTTACGCCAGCATTCTGAATACGACGGCGGTTCCTGGTCTTACTGGGTTATTCCACAGGGTGTCGGCGGGAATATTGCACCCAACAGCATCCAGTTCATTACCACGCAGACCGGATATATCGCACCTGAAGGTGAGCAGCGTTACAGGATGTGCATCCCGGGAAATTATTTTGAAGGTGAGGTTAGCGCTGATGCAGCAGGCATTATTGCCACGCTGATGATTATGAACAGGTTGTCCTGGCACGTGGCTGAAATGGGGCCGCAATATGACCAGATCTGCAGGCGTCTGGTTTCACGGCAGGATGCACTGAAGGATTATATCAGCATTATTCATCATCCCGAACGGCATTTAATATGGCGGGCAATTGATTAATCACTTCCCTGTTCTGAAGACCTCATGAATGAGGTCTTCATTTTGTTGTTAAAGATGACTGGCCGGCATTTTTATTTTTCTTGATAGCGAGGTAGATGGCCTCAATCTTCCTGGCGTACTCCAGTCGTCGCATGGCCTGCCTGTCCGTTCTCCGGAACCCGGCGTTGTAGGCGCCGACTGCCTCCCAGCTGACTCCCCATTTTTTAAAAGCCAGTGCCAGATAATAAGCACCGGTGTAAATATTCAGACAGGCATCAGTCAGAAGGTGTCCCGGTTTAATACCGTACTGCGACAGTTCACCCTGGTGTTGCGAGTCGATCTGCATCAGTCCGGCACCGTAGCCAGCTCCCGGGTTTTTCCCGATGGCATTCACCTTCCATTTAGACTCCTGCCATGAAATAGCCCGCAGCAGATCGGGATCTATTCGATAGTCCCGTCCTGCCATATCAAAACAATCCGCAGACCAGGCAGGCATGGAAATTAAAAGCAGGGTGGCTAATACCAGTTGTTTTCTCAAAAGACTCCCTCCGGGTCGATTCCTGCAAATACGTTAACCCAGACCAGAACCAGACTCAACAGATATGCACTCCTCACCACAAAATCACCACACACTACGCAAAATTAAAATTTTGCAGATT
>NZ_KV793422.1:0-5951 GCF_001808475.1 Klebsiella sp. HMSC09D12
CGCAGCCAGTCGTCACTGCCGTACTGGCTGCCCTTACACAACCACAGACGGAACATGTTAAAGATCATTCCTGCCGATCGCATCTGGAAGGTAGCCGTTTCTCGTCTTCATTAATGCCAGTGTCAACATAGCTGTTTGTCCTGGCATTACCCCATTTCTCCCAAAAACTGTAAAACGCGCCTCAGTCCGCGTTGTGACTGGCTTGAGCGTGGATCTACGCTGAAAAAGGATCCTTTACGTATTTGATTTTACCCGCAATAATGTGGGATAAGACAACAAAAGGATCCGCGCGCTGCGATTTATTGTCATGGCAGGATCAGCCGCTTCAGGCCAGAATAGCTGTATCCAAACCCGTTGTGCGCTACGTGAAAAATAACTCATGAACAGCATCATTCCCCTGCAGAATTCACCAGATCGCGTCTCCCTGCTGCCGATCCGCCCCGGGCGTTGATTTTGCGACCGCGGTGGCACTCCGGCGGATGGCCACCTCAACAGGTGCCACGCCGGCTTACCTCCTGGCGCCGGAAGTGAGCGCCCTCCTCTGGTATATGCCGGACCAGCGTCACCACATGTTGTTCGCCACCATGTGGAATACCGGGAGCCGTATCGGTGAAGCCCGGACGCTCACCCCGGAATCCTTCGACCTGGATGGTCTGCGCCCTTTTGTTAGGGTGCTTTCGGAGAAAGTGCGGGCGCGCTGCGGGCGGCCGCCAAAAGATGAAGTGCGCCTGGTGCCGCTGACGGATGGCAGTTTTGTGCGTCAGATGGAAAGCTGGATGGTCACCACCCGCCCCCGCCGGCGGGAGCCGTTATGGCCGGTCACGGATGAGACAATGCGCAACTGGCTGAAACAGGCGGTGTAGCGGGCTGAAGCTGACGGCGTGCATTTTTCGATCGCCGTGACGCCGCATACCTTCCGGCACAGCTATATCATGCACATGCTTTATCACCGGTAGCCCAGGAAGGTCATCCAGGCGCTGGCCGGGCATAAGGATCCGAGCTCGATGGAAGTCTATACCCGGGTATTTGCGCTGGACATGGCTGCCACCCTGGCCGTTCCCTTTACCGGTGACGGTCGAGATGCCGCGGAGATCTTTCGCTCCCTGCCACCGGCCGGCTGAGATTGTCGGGCAGGCGGCCGGGGCTTTGCCACTTAGTGAAGGAGATAAAGACAAACGCATTCCAGACGAGGCAGAGTCAGTCAGTCGCTTCTGAGTCTCTCACCGTGCCGGCCGCAGAAGCGTTACGCTTATTCAGTATGACCCGGGCATCATTCCGTCCGGGTCTGGAGAGAAATATTCATACCGCATCCGTGTCCCCTCACCTTCTCATTGCACCATGACATCATTCGTATTAAGGAGCCCCGGTCCTCTGGTGACCAGCTGACATCTTCATACCGCAGACAATAAAACTTACTGCGATCCGGATATCAGCAGGTTACAGGGGATATACCTGAGGGCCTTTCCTACCGGGTAAGCCAGGTCGTTATTCAGTATATCGTCGGTGACTGCGTCCCGGGCCATTTCTGACAGCCATCAGGTTTCCTCTTCATGATTGCAGATATCAGTGCGAAGCTGGCTGAGGGTACGACAGGATTAACGAACTTCGGAGGACTGGTTTTAGCAGCTCTTGCATGGCAATGCCGGAATCAACGCTCTGCTGAGTGGTTTCATTCAGTGCGCACCGGGGATTTACTGAAATATTGACTGTGGGATGCAGTCACGTGGAGAGCTCTCAATTGGTCGGGTAACACCCTCGTCAAACTTGCATGCTGCAGTCAATATCAGCATATTCTGGCCATAAATGACATACTGCAGTCAATATTGTCCGATCTTTACTTGCAGGAAGGAGAGCGAATATTGACTGTAGTATGCGTGATTCACCTCACAGTCAATAACTAATTGCGTATGCATACGGCAGTCATGGTAATGCATATCGCAGTCAATTTTCCGGCTTCATCGCCGATAGCGCTTCAGCAAGTTTCAGCGGATCGATGCCTGCAGCCTTCAGTGCCTTGATGACTTCGTCATAATTCTGCTCCGGCGCCTTCTCTTCTTCCTCCTTGCGCGGCACCTTCACCGTCCCGCTGATGAGTTTGGGATTGCGATAATGAACGCTAAAGTAAGTCGCCCGGCCACGTTTAAACTCGGTGTAATCCAGATAGCCGATATCCCGAAGTTGCTCCATAGCCTTTCGGACCGTGTGGTTCTGCGTATAGACATTTGAGGTAAGATTCAGCCGGTCCCGCATACGTTTCATGGAGATAGGTGCGGGATTCTGGGGAAGGCTCTCGATGTAGGTATACAGCGCCTGGGCAGATTCCTTCCGCTGCAGGGCGTCAATGGCTTTCAGCCGAAGCAGGACCCGCCTATCCATATGGTAAAGCTCAAAGAGCTTGGGTTCAGCCTTGATCTCCACGATATCCTCGTTGATGTCATAATAGGCTGACTGCACCAGATGGGTGGTCCATCCTTTGGTCTCGCTCTGGAACTTCAGGGTAACCGAGGCGAGTTTAAACAGGGAATTGCTGATGCGATCCCGCATTTTCTTGTTTGAGCGCCGTGAGTCAAATCCACACATCTTAACGAATTCAACGAACGACAGTTCCAGGGTGTCACTTTTTACCCCATACTCAGACATCGAGCGAATGATCCCGAGCCAGACTTTAAAATCCGTGTCCATATCAAGACGCGAACCGGTGATCTTAACGTCGGTGTACCCTTCGCTTTTGGCGATGGACAGCTGTACGAGCTCCTCAGTGGCATCTGTGACGTTTTTACGGTTTGCCTTACTCCTGGAGGTTGATTTCAGGGTTGGAACGAAGAGACCGAGCCTCATGAGCGCTACCGGCTGCACAGTACTGGTACTGTTGACATCCAGCTTAACAACTTCGCCGGTTGTCTTGTCCACTTCCTGAAGATTGAGAGGTAAGCTGTTATTTTCGCTCGTCATCTTGATCCTCAACGGTTATCCACAAAAGAATGTCGTTATACGTATCGCAGTCAACGGATATACATACCTCAGTAAATACCGTTGCATATCACAGTATTAGATTTCGCATACAGCAGTCAACTTTTTACATTCCACAGTCGATCCAGTATGACGTTCAGGCCAGTTACAGCGCCTGCTGCAGCGATCCGGGGATCTCTTTAGGATCTCAATATGATCTCTTTGGGATCAATTACTGGATCGAAGCAACGAATAACGTTAATCCCCAGCCAGATCTACCCCACTACATTCAGGGTTCTGCAAGGGTAATCTAAATGCCGCATGAGTAACTCTCCCTGATTTAACATTAAATATTGACTGCGATATGTAGAATCTTCTTTTGTTGTTGACCAGCCCTCGGCTTTTAGTTTCATACCATAGTCAATTTTTCACATATCACAGTCAACTTCATGAAGATTGACTAATCCGGAGAAGTATCCGGCATCGTAGCGTTCGTGCTTTGTGCAGTCTCTGTGCTTTTCCACTTCCTCGCCGCGTTCTCACTGAGTGAGATCGCTTACTGCGGCGAGCGGCAGTGAGAAATATTGACTGCGGTATGTGATTGAGCCTCTCTTCCCCGGTTTACAGCTTTCATTACAGCCAGCTTTGCAATTTTCAGATGACTTTGCGATTTTATTGTTGCTTTGCAAATAATTCCAAGATTTAATAAAATGATGCAAAGCGATGATTAAAGGATGCTCAGAATGGGACTGATGGATACACTTAACCAGTGCATTACTGCTGGACATGAGATGACGAAGGCTATCGCCATTGCGCAGTTTAATGACGACAGTCCGGAAGCAAGGAAGATCACCCGCCGCTGGAGAATTGGTGAAGCGGCGGATCTGGTTGGCGTTTCTTCTCAGGCAATCAGGGATGCAGAGAAAGCCGGCCGGTTACCTCACCCTGATATGGAAACCCGTGGTAGAGTTGAACAACGTGTTGGTTATACCATCGAACAAATCAATCATATGCGGGATGTGTTCGGTACCCGACTGCGGCGTGCAGAAGATGCTTTCCCTCCGGTGATCGGGGTTGCCGCTCATAAAGGGGGGGTTTACAAAACCTCCGTTTCTGTTCACCTGGCTCAGGACCTAGCCCTGAAAGGACTCCGTGTTCTTCTCGTTGAAGGCAATGACCCGCAGGGAACGGCTTCTATGTATCACGGATGGGTGCCCGATCTTCATATTCATGCTGAGGACACTCTCCTGCCCTTTTATCTTGGGGAAAAGGATGATGCCAGCTACGCTATAAAGCCCACCTGCTGGCCTGGCCTTGATATCATCCCGTCCTGTCTGGCACTGCACCGCATTGAAACTGAGCTGATGGGGAAATTTGACGAAGGCAAATTACCTGCTGACCCGCACCTGATGCTCCGTCTAGCCATTGAAACGGTCGCTCATGATTATGACGTGATTGTTATCGACAGTGCACCCAACCTTGGTATCGGTACGATAAATGTTGTATGCGCTGCTGATGTATTGATTGTCCCTACTCCGGCAGAGCTGTTCGACTACACCTCCGCACTGCAGTTTTTCGATATGCTTCGTGACCTGCTTAAGAACGTGGATCTTAAAGGCTTCGAGCCAGATGTCCGTATTCTGCTTACCAAATACAGTAATAATAACGGCTCGCAGTCCCCGTGGATGGAAGAACAAATTCGGGATGCCTGGGGAAGCATGGTCCTTAAAAATGTTGTGCGCGAAACGGATGAAGTCGGTAAAGGTCAGATCCGTATGAGAACCGTTTTTGAACAGGCTATTGATCAACGTTCTTCAACAGGTGCCTGGCGTAATGCCCTCTCTATCTGGGAGCCTGTTTGCAATGAGATTTTTGATCGTCTGATTAAACCACGCTGGGAGATTAGATAATGAAGCGTGCCCCTGTCATTCCAAGACATACCACACATACTCAATCGACTGAAGATACCTCATCACCGGCGCCGGCTGCACCGATGGTGGATTCATTAATTGCGCGCGTGGGTGCTATGGCCCGCGGTAATGCCATCTCTCTTCCGGTATGTGGACGGGAAGTAAAATTTACCCTTGAAGTGCTCCGGGGAGACTCTGTTGAGAGCGCTTCACGCGTATGGTCAGGCAATGAGCGCGATCAGGAACTACTTACCGAGGATGCTCTGGATGATCTCATTCCTTCATTTTTACTGACTGGTCAGCAGACTCCAGCTTTCGGCCGCCGGGTTTCCGATGTCATTGAAATTGCAGACGGCAGCCGTCGCCGTAAAGCCGCAATCCTGACGGAAAGTGATTATCGCATTCTGGTTGGTGAACTGGACGATGAGCAGATGGCAGCATTGTCCCGACTGGGTAACGATTATCGGCCGACGAGTGCTTATGAACGTGGTCTGCGTTATACAAGCCGGCTGCAGAATGAGTTTGCTGGAAATATTTCTGCACTTGCCGATGCGGAAAACATCTCTCGTAAGATCATTACCCGCTGTATCAATACGGCCAAACTGCCTAAATCCGTTGTTGCCCTGTTTGCACATCCTGGAGAACTGTCTGCCCGGTCAGGTGAAGCCCTTCAGAAGGCTTTTGCAGATAAAGAAGAATTACTGAAGCAGCAGGCTGAGACTCTCCACGATCAGAAGAAAGCGGGACTAATCTTCGAAGCTGAAGAGGTCATTAGTCTTTTAACATCCGTACTGAAACAATCTTCCGCATCAAGAGTTAATCTGAGCTCACGTCATCAGTTTGCTCCAGGGGCAACAGCATTGTACAAGGGCGATAAAATGGTGCTTAACTTGGATAGGTCCCGCATTCCTGCAGAGTGTATAGAGAAAATAGAAGCCATTCTTAAGGAGCTTGAGAAACTAGGAGTCTGATGCGGACACGCTTTAGTCTACGGTTATCTCCCTTTACTTCATTTCCTTTCTCACAGGCCAGAAAAAATAACTGGCCTGAATACTCTCTCTGGGACCACGGTCCCACCTGCATCGTCGTTTA
>NZ_KV793423.1:0-5806 GCF_001808475.1 Klebsiella sp. HMSC09D12
CGTGCTTTATTTTCCGTTTTCTGAGACGACCCCAGGTTCAGCTGGCCCGGTATTTTCATCTTGATGAACGCGATCTTGTTTTTATTAATCAGCGCCGGGGGAAACATAACCGATTTGGGATTGCCCTTCAGCTAACCACGGCCCGTTTTCTGGGAACCTTCCAGACCGATCCCTTGCAAATACCTCCCGGCGTCCGAAATTACGTTGCATTACAGCTGAACATTCATCGCCCTGAGATCATGGCCCGATACGCCCAGAGAGAGAATACCCGTTGGGAGCATCAAAGGCTGATCAGGCAACACTCTGACTACCATGATTTTGGCGATTTCCCCTGGTCGTTCAGACTGAAACGTCTGCTTTATATCCGCACATGGCTCAGTAACGAGCGCCCCGGTCTGATGTTCGATTTTGCCACGGCATGGTTGCTCCAGAATAAAGTATTGTTGCCCGCAGCCTCAGCGCTGACGAGGCTCATTGGCGAAATTCGTGAGCGGGCAAGCAGGCGTTTGTGGCGCAGACTGGCTGCATTACCTGACAGCTGGCAGACTGAGCAACTGGCCGGTCTGCTTGTCATACCGGAAGGACAGCGGGTTTCCGTGATGGAGCAGATACGAAAAGGGCCCGTCAACGTCAGTGGTCCGGCCTTTACTGACGCACTTCAGCGCTACACACGCCTGCGCAGCCTGGAGTTTTCCCGGCTGAATTTTGCCGGGCTGCCTGCAATTCAACTCCGCAACCTGGCTCGTTATGCTGGCATGGCTTCGGTAAAATATATCGCCAGAATGCCGGAGGAACGGCGGCTGGCCATCCTGACCGCGTTTGTTAAAGCACAGGAAATTTTGGCACTCGATGAGGCTGTCGATGTTCTGGATCTGCTGATCCTCAATATCACGCGTTCAGCGAAGCAAACCGGGCAGAAAAAACGGCTCAGAACGCTCAAAGATCTTGATCGCGCGGCGCTACTTCTGGCACATGCATGTACGCTTTTACTGGATGATAAAATGGATGACGCAGCGCTGCGTCAGACTATTTTCAGCCACGTACCAAAGAACCGGCTGGCGGAATCCGTAGGTAAAGTCAATGAGCTTGCCCGCCCGCAGGACACAAATTTCCAGGATGAAATGGTCGAGCAATATGGACGGGTTAAGCGCTTTCTGCCAGCGATGCTGCGTGATTTACATTTTCAGTCTGCCCCTGCCGGCGAAAATACGCTATCGGCCATACATTACCTGGCCGAACTGAGTGGTTCGAAAAAACGCCTCCTGGAGAATGCGCCTGAGCAGATCATTACAGGTCCCTGGAAACGTCTGGTGTACGACTCCGAAGGCCGGATACAGCGTGCAGGATACTCATTGTGCCTGCTGGAACGCCTTCAGGATTCGCTGCGTCGCCGCGATATCTGGCTGGAGAACAGCGATCGCTGGGGCGATCCGCGTCAGAAGTTTCTTCAGGGGAAAGAATGGCAGGCTCAGCGGATCGCCGTATGCCGGGCGCTTGGACACCCCACCGATGGTGGAAATGCCGTTAAACAGCTGGCAACCGAACTGGACGAAACCTGGAAAACGGTGGCCTCACGCTTTGAGCTGAATGCTGCCGTGAGCATCTGTCATCAGGGTAAATATCCGTCCCTGACCATCAGCAGTCTGGAAAAACTGGAAGAACCGCAGCCGCTGATTCTTCTGAACAGCCGCGTCAGGCAGCTGGTCCCCCCTGTTGATCTGACAGAGCTGCTGCTTGAAATTGACGCCCGGACTGGTTTTACCCGCGAATTCACTCATGTGAGTGAGTCTGAAGCCCGTGCTCAGGATCTTAACATCAGCCTGTGTGCCGTACTGCTCGCTGAAGCCTGCAATATCGGACATGAACCGCTGATCAAACACAGTATTCCGGCACTGACCCGCCACCGTCTGAGCTGGGTAAAACAAAACTACATTCGGGCTGAAACGCTGGTCAGCGCTAATGCCCGGTTGGTCGATTTTCAGTCCACGCTGGAACTGTCTGAGCGCTGGGGCGGCGGAGAAGTGGCTTCTGCAGATGGGATGCGCTTTGTCACTCCTGTAAAAACGCTGAACTCTGGCCCTAACAGAAAATACTTTGGCTCAGGGCGTGGGATCACCTGGTACAATTTTGTTTCTGACCAGTATTCCGGCTTTCACGGCATCGTTATCCCCGGTACGTTGCGTGACTCTATCTTTGTGCTGGAAGGGCTTCTGGAGCAGCAGACGGGGCTGAATCCGGTGGAGATTATGACGGACACTGGAGGGTCCAGCGACATTATCTTTGGCCTGTTCTGGCTGCTGGGCTACCAGTTTTCGCCCCGCCTGGCAGATGCCGGTGAGGCGGTATTTTGGCGTGCAGATAAAAATGCGAACTACGGGGTACTGGATGAGCTGGCGCGGGGATGCGTTGAACTGTCAAAGATAGAAACCCAATGGGATGAAATGATGAGGGTTTCCGGTTCTCTGAAGCTGGGTACAGTCCACGCCTCAGAACTTGTGGGCTCGCTTTTAAAAAGTTCCCGTCCGTCAGGGCTGGCGCAGGCGATTATGGAGGTGGGACGGGTCAACAAGACGCTGTACCTCCTCAACTACATTGATGATGAAGAATATCGTCGCAGGATACTGACTCAGCTTAACCGGGGAGAAGGCCGTCACGCCGTGGCAAGGGCGATCTGTTACGGCCAACGTGGTGAGATTAGAAAACGTTACCGTGAGGGGCAGGAGGATCAACTGGGTGCGCTGGGGCTTGTCACTAACGCAGTTGTATTGTGGAACACGCTTTATATGCAGGAAGCGCTATCACATTTGCGCAGCGCTGGTGAGATCCCGGAAGACGAGCATATCTCACGCCTGTCGCCACTGATGTACGGTCATATCAACATGCTGGGACATTATACGTTCACGCTGCCGGAAAATATTCTGAAGGGAGAGTTGAGGCCATTAAATTTCAATTCAAACAATGAATTATTGCCTTAACGTGGTTTTTTACACGATTGAACCTCGAACCCCGCAGCTGGTCCTGAAGACTATTGATTCTGCACAGCAGGAAATCCGGCTGATGGGGTATTCCTTTACCTCACCTGAAGTCGCCGGTGCGCTTGTCAGGGCAAAGCGGCGTGGTGTCGATGTGAAGGTGGTTCTGGACTGGAAAGCCAATACCGGCAAGCAAAACCAGGCGAGCCTGGCGGCCATGAATCTTCTGGTCAATGCCGGCATCCCGGTGCGCACAGTGTCGCAGTACAAAATCATGCACGATAAAGTCATCATTGCCGATGGCCGCAATATTGAAGTCGGGTCTTTTAACTACACCCGCGCCGCTGAACGCGTCAATTCAGAGAACGTGCTTGTCGTATGGGATGTTCCAGTCGTAGCTCAACGCTATCTGCAGCACTGGCAGTCTCGCTGGAATGGCGGTACTGATTGGCATTCATCGTACTAACGATCACATTGAACACATTTTTTCTGCGCCAACAGGAAAAATGTATTTTACATTAAATTAATGTGTGCACTCGCTGCCTATAAAGACATGTAGTATCTTTGTCCAGGTATTTTGTTAAATGCTTGAGGAGGCAGAGATGTCACAGGTCGTTAACGGAGTTACTTCCTCATCGAAACGTCCCTACCGGAAAGGGAACCCACTTAGCGATGCTGATAAACAGCGATCTTCAGTGGCAAAGAAAAGGGCCACCCATAAAGAAGTTAAAGTGTTCCTGGAACCACAGCTCAAAGACATATTGATGAAAATGTGTCATGACGATGGGTTAACACAGGCTGAAGTACTGTCCCGGTTGATCCAACGCGAAGCATTAGCCAGAAACATATCTTAATGGGCTTACTTTCTTGAACCTTTACCCGATGAGTGTTAAATTGCTGCGAGATTAGAGCTTTTGGTGTGCCACGCCGTAAGGTGGCAGGGAGCTGGTTTTGTGGATGTTTACCCGGAACCAGAAAGCAAAAACCCCGATAATCTTCTTCAATCTTGGCGGACAGAAAAGATTAACGGGGCCTTCATAAACTGCATAGAACGTGTTGCTCTATGCAGGGAGTATAGAATTATGCCCAGAAAAGTTCAAGACCTTCTGTGCTCACTCCTTCCGTGCAACATAAGCGCAGGAAGCGGTGACTGATATCCTTCAAAACCACTATTCACAGGTTAAAAACCCGAACCCGGTTTTCACGCCGCGAGAAGGGAAAAAGACCCTGCCGTTCTGCCGTAAGCTGATGGCGAAAGCCGAAGGCTTCACGTCCCGTTTTGATTTTTCCATTCATGTGGCGTTTTTGCGTTCGCTGGGTAAGCGTCACCGGATGCCACCCCTGTTGCGCCGGCGTGCAATTGACGCGCTACTGCAGGCAATGTGTTTTCACTATGATCCGCTGGCCAATCGCGTGCAGCGCTCGATTATCAATATGGCCATCGAGTGTGGACTGGCCACCGAGTCCAGGAACGGCAACCTGTCAGTCAGCCGTGCCACCCGGGCGCTGAAGTTTCTGGCCGAGCTGGGGCTCATCACCTATCAGACTGAATATGACCCGCAGATCGGCTGTAACATCCCGACCGATATCACCTTCACCCCGGCTCTGTTTTCCGCGCTTGACGTTTCTGAGGTGGCTGTGGTGGCCGCGCGCCGCAGCCGTGTGGAGTGGGAAAACCTGCAGCGCAAAAAGCAGAAACTGAAACCCCTGGAGATGGACGAACTGATCGCAAAAGCATGGCGGTTTGTGCGTGAGCGTTTTCGCAGCTATCAGGCTGAGCGTAAATCTCACGGCCGGAAGCGGGATACTGCACGGCGGGATGCATCACGGCAGCGTCATGACATTGAGACGCGCGTGCGTCAGCAACTGACTCGCGAATACGCCACCGGCCGCTTCAGGGGAGATAAAGAAGCGCTGAAGCGTGAGGTTGAGCGCCGTGTGCAGGAGCGCATGCTGCTGTCGCGCGGGAACAACTACACGCGACTGGCCACTGTACCCATATAACATCACCTTCTTTAAAAAATCCGGCCGGCGCCGGAGGCTTTCGCACGCCTGTTGGCCGGCTACTACGTATTATCTCATCTTCAGACCTGCATTCCTCACCATAATTCCGGTCTTCCTGGCGTCAAAGTGGCCTTAAATGTTATCGCCTGCGTCACTTCTGACGGCCGAATTCTGTTATCCACATATAACTGCAAGGGAGTATTTCATATAGCGCGAACCGATATTTTCGTAGAGCGCCAGCCGTCGGACTTTCAGGGCGCATGGTTCCTTTTAAACATCAGCTCTGTATCTCTTTTAAAGATCCTTTAATAAATCCTGTAAACACATAACCTGTTCATCGCCTGCCCTGTGGACAGGCTCAGGAGAATGCCCGCCCTTGCAGCGACCTCCCGGTCGCGCCGGTTCGGCAACCTCAGAGAGAGCTCCCATCGCTTCGCGACGGGCCCCGACCGGATAACCACATTAGTTACAGCATTCAAATGGAAAATCATCATAAAACCGGCGCCGGTTTGACAGCCAGGTGCCCCTCCCCACCACTGAAAAGCGCCGCCGCCCCCGGCCGAAGGCCGGGAGTAGTGTCGCTTTTAATGATGGGTGTTGTAACTATTCTTCTTCATCGCTGTGGGTGGAGCTGCGGTTAGTTGTCTGGTACACGCTCGTAAGCGGCCCTCCGGCCCGCTAACGCGGAGATACGCCCCGACTGCGGCTGTCGCCTTGTCGGGACCACTCCGACCGCGTACAGATGCGTCTGAGATGTTTTAAGCGGGTATGGCTTATCAGGGCGGGGGAAGGGATTGGCAGAACCTGTCAAAACAGCAGCCGGCTGCGCC
>NZ_KV793424.1:0-536 GCF_001808475.1 Klebsiella sp. HMSC09D12
TGTGTGAGCACTACAAAGGCAGGTTCTTTCAGGTAAGGAGGTGATCCAACCGCAGGTTCCCCTACGGTTACCTTGTTACGACTTCACCCCAGTCATGAATCACAAAGTGGTAAGCGCCCTCCCGAAGGTTAAGCTACCTACTTCTTTTGCAACCCACTCCCATGGTGTGACGGGCGGTGTGTACAAGGCCCGGGAACGTATTCACCGTGGCATTCTGATCCACGATTACTAGCGATTCCGACTTCATGGAGTCGAGTTGCAGACTCCAATCCGGACTACGACATACTTTATGAGGTCCGCTTGCTCTCGCGAGGTCGCTTCTCTTTGTATATGCCATTGTAGCACGTGTGTAGCCCTACTCGTAAGGGCCATGATGACTTGACGTCATCCCCACCTTCCTCCAGTTTATCACTGGCAGTCTCCTTTGAGTTCCCGACCTAATCGCTGGCAACAAAGGATAAGGGTTGCGCTCGTTGCGGGACTTAACCCAACATTTCACAACACGAGCTGACGACAGCCATGCAGCACCTGTCTCA
>NZ_KV793425.1:0-1889 GCF_001808475.1 Klebsiella sp. HMSC09D12
GAACCTGTCAAAACAGCAGCCGGCTGCGCCGGGCGACGGCGCCATTTTCCCGCAGTATCCCATTCAACTTCAGCTGGCGCCTTTAGGGATCAGTTTGGATATAGAGAATTATTGTACGGTACGTCTGCTTTTTGAACAGGCTTACATATAGCAATGGGGTGTACTCCCGCGCGATATGCCATTTTACTTTTATTTTTTCTAATCGGACAATCGAGCCACAACAAAACCCCTTATCCTAGCAGGATAAATATCAGTTATTCACCTCATATCTCTATCCGTTTCTCTGCTAATATCAGGCTTTAAAAAATAACGAAGGGCTCTTTGTATGACAGATACCGCAGCAAATGAGATAGAACGGCACTTACCCTTAATCTTTGAAAATGAAGCCAATGGGATTCTTCAGGATCTGATCGGTACTCCCACTCTGATGGGGATGATGATGTTTGCGACCGAGGAAGAAGTAATGGCCGCTCGTAACTACATCATTGGCGTATTTGAAGAGTGTTACCGTGTCGGACATTTACGCATCATGGGGGCCGCTGATGAAGGAACCTTGTTTGGGTATTCCTTAATTTTTGGGCATCCATCGGCAAACTATTCGTTGTACTGCCATAAAATTTATGTGTATGAGCAATATCGTGGTAATGGAATTGGTAGCCAGATGCTGACCGGAATTCTTAGCCTTCCAAATGAAGTTGGCCTGGTTTGCTCGCCTGATCTGATTCCGTTTTACGAATCTGCCGGTATGCACTTTAAAGGAAATTTCACTACGCCATCAGACGCGGGTTTCACGAAAACTCGCGGTATGTATGAAGGTCTTTGCGTAATGAGCACTGATAATAGTGGCGAGACTAATGGCTTTCCCATCTTCATGCTGAACGATAGCGACATTGATAACATCATACAGGCCATAGTATCAGCCAAAAAATGATCCCCTTTATGCCGCTGAAGCGGCATAAAGAAGCTTTCGATGTTTTGATACGAGAATTTAACGACTGCTTTTGAAATGATGCACCCTGAAAAGTTTTTCTTTTCCTGATGAAAAAAAAGGCGTTAACTGTGACATGAACCAGACGTTGACAACCTGAAGGTAATCAGGGATGAGGAAAAGGAAATCATGCGCTTTTGTATTAAAGCATTAACTGCAGGCATTTTTACGGTAGCCAGTTTCAGCTGCGGAGTTTCAGCAGCTCCGACTTCAGATTTAACGCCACAGATGGCCTATGAAGATATATCACGCTCCTTAGCTGAGCTGGAGCCCGTTACCTTCCAGGCAAAAGCTGAAAAGCATAAATTATTAGTTTTTGTTGAAAATCAGTGTGTTTATTGCAGCTATGTTGTGAAAAATATCAAAAAGTACACGGATGCAGGGCTCACTATGTCATTTGTGACTGTGGTGCCGTCATCCATCAAAGACTCTGTCATAGAAGATATGGGGAGAGTCTGGTGTGCATCCGATCGCCAGAAAAGTTTTCAAAATGCGATGGCCGGTTTTTTGCCAGACAACACCAGTTCAGAAAAATGTAAAAATCTGGTGATTAAACAGTCTGAGCTTGCAGACCGTCTCGGGGTTACCGCCACGCCTGCGATGGTTGTGCTGGAGCCGTCTGTCCATACTTTCCTTGGTAGTGTTTCTCCGGAAAAAATTCTCGCAGAACTCCAGTAGAGGGACTGGCAAGTCTGGATTTTAACGAATTTCAGAGTTGTACTTAGTAGATTTATTTACAGGACATTTATAATGATTGATTTAATTAATACTACGAGAAACCATCATTTCATATCACAAGTTGAACAAAGATGGAACGCATCCTCAAATCCTGATAATCCTTCTTTAGCAAGAATTTGCAAGTACGAAAGGCTTTGTTGAATAAATCAGATTTCGGGTAAGT
>NZ_KV793426.1:0-1074 GCF_001808475.1 Klebsiella sp. HMSC09D12
CATCGCGGTGTATTAATCAACGGGGAGCAGGTCACGATCTTTGGGTATTTTCATTAGATTCATCCCGGTAATATTGTTGTGTCTTTTTTGGTGTTTCCCGTAGGGGAAAGGATGAATGTATCGGGAATGTTGCAGAAAGGCAATTATGAGTAACCTAAGAGTGTTTGCGGTGATTATTATTTAAAATAAAAATTTTATAGTTAGAGCCCCATCGTCACGCCGAAGCAGATCGCCGCGACAATCGGTGCACATCGCAGCAGAACGGCGGCAAAATCAGCTCATAGCCCGTTGCAACGGGGTATTCAGGCTCGTTGCGGCTCACTGGCACCGGCTTGCCGAAGTTCTCTTTCCAATCTTCTATCAGATAGCTCCCCGGGCTGGCGTAAGGAAACAGTGCTCGATCAGGGTGGTAGCCGAGAATGGCAGCTATGGAAACCAGAGACAGCTTGTATAGCGTGATGCCGAGCTGTTCGGGCGAAATGGAGGCGATAGCGGCCAGCAGCGCAACGGCAAGAATGATCCTGTTGCGCAGCCGCTGGTGACGGACCTCGTGAAGTAACAACATGAGGTGACTCCTGAAGATGAATGTGCCCGTGGGCTGAATAGATCAGGAGATAGTGTGTGTCAGAATGGGGTGCAGAGTAATTTGCTCCCGGGTAGAAAAAAGCCCGACAGATATCGGGCTTCCTGAAGGTTAATTCTGTTGTTGAAGTGATCGCTGTGAACGTTAATAAAAGAAGCCATCTTACGCTGGAACCAGCCGATGTTAACCATTTCTGAATTGGGATAGTTCATAGCTCGACGCTTCTCGTTATAACACAACGCATCCAGTACACGGAGAACTGGAGGTTCATCCATTCCGATGGTCAGGCGCTTATCTGTGATCTCAGCAATGTTTTCCTCCGCGGGTTCGGTTTTCATCATCGCCTTCTCGATCTCTACAAATTGACGTGCCAGATCGAAGTGAAGTCGAGCCCTCAGGGGAGCCCCAACACCAGATTAATAGCTGATAGGCTAGCCACTAACCCAAGGGCAACAAGTGGACTGACCCCATGCCTGTAGACAAATTCTGTC
>NZ_KV793427.1:0-45262 GCF_001808475.1 Klebsiella sp. HMSC09D12
GATAACGGACATTTCAATTGAGCCTTGACAAATGATGTAACGGCTCAATGCTAATGCCTATTTGTAGTCCATCATCCATCAGGAATGTCCAGGCCATATATAGGTTCTCAGACCTGTATGGCTGGTCAACATCTCACTTCACTTTTCCTGATGAGGAGTTTTCTGTGGCTATACATGACGCCGGGATGTTCACAGTGAAAGAAATCAACCGCCTAAAAATCCTTCATGATGTCATCGACCGCGGCCCCGGACTTCTGAACTTAGCTTTGACAAATATGGTGTCAGCCAGATTATGCGGTTGTGACCAGAACTCAGGTTAACCCGCCAGGGATTCTGCTAATGCTCCCGGCGTTTCCATTCCCGCTGCCGGGATCTTGCGACATGTTATCGCTTACTGCCTCCCGGATGGTATATGCAGCGGTGTTGTTCTTTTACCGGCTCAAGAACCAGAACCACTCAGGATATTCTCAGCCAACGTCTGACAACAAAGACGAAAACGTATCGTCTGCATATTGCCGTGCTCTCATGCCAACATCCTTTCTGAATTTCTTAGACATGGCCACCTGGCTTTACCGCAAGTCTTGCTATCTTGATTCCTGCCATCAGGATAACGCTGGATTAATCCTGGGATTGCCACGGTGTTCACCGTCATTTTTTGGCGATACTGAAAATGGCTACTATACTTAAAATGAAAAAGCTTTCGATGAGCTTTATTTAAAGGAGATTAGATAATGAAAAAGGTATTAGCTGCATTAGCGTTATCCGCGTTTGCATTTGGCGCCTCAGCCTCTCAGTTGATTACGAAACAAGAAGTTGACCATTTTAAACTGACCCATGTAGGCAGTATCTCTGTAGGACCTTCCGGCGGTCAATTCTCTTCTCCCTCTGACTTGCACGATCAGCTTTCAAAATTAGCTGATGAAAAAGGTGGCAAGTTCTATGTGATTACCGCGGCTCGTGAGCATGGTCCAAACTTTGAAGCAACTGCTGAAGTTTATAAATAACGATCCTGATAAATTTCATCAGAGCTTAATATAGCATCTGTTATATTTAACAGCCTGTTTCTCCTCGCACAGGCTGTTTGCTTATTTTTCTATCAGCTACGGTAAATCCCATTTTCATCAGTTTATCGGGTAACCACCCTGCTCCCGGGTTTCCGCCATTACAGAGGCAGACATCAGGTTGTGTGGCCGGGTTGTCAGTCGGCTTAGATCGCTCTTTTAACGAAAAACATCGTTTTTTGTATCAGATACGGTGTAAAACATATAACAGATGAAAACAGCACAGAAAAAAACAACGTTGCTCCCTGGAGAGGAATAGCCTGGGAATGATTTCCCGGGTACACTAGCAGTTAATTAAAATACTGCAACAGCGAGTAAGAATATTTAAACCATTAAGACCTTATTTTGCCTCGGGTTAAAAAACTCAATACTTTGAGCAATAAGGAATTCGATACAATCGACAAAAACATTTGAATCTAACAAAGCAAAAAAAATGACATTTTTGATAATAATCAGCGCCAGAATACCCTGAAGGAGCCGCGGCACTTCCCTGCTTCACGTTCTTCGTGTTCATAAAGTCGATGTAAATCATATCACCTCCGGCGATCTCTGCGCCCATTTCTATTCGGATAATGAAAAAAGATAGCCACGGCACTTCTTAAGTAACTGAAAACCTCATAACTGCTAACGACCTGATGACATACGCGAAAAACAATGTCGCCACTCTCGCAAAAGAGACATTATCCACTTTATTTACAAAGTAACATGTTAAATAATCAGTTAAGAATTAATACGCAGTAGAGGAATTAAGATGCGTTTCAGTACCATGCCCGACAGTGAAATTATTTCTGAACTGTGCCGAAGAATTAAAGAAACGCGTATACAGCTGGGATTGTCACAGATTGAGCTGGCCGAACGCGCCCAGGTCGGTGCGGCAACCATTAAGCGCGTTGAATTGGGTGAGTCGGTGACCCTCAGTACGCTTATTGGCATTTTGCGCGGTCTGGATCGTCTGCATCAGCTGGAGTCGATTTTATTCGATTCGCACATGCGCACCTTTAAGGCGCAGCTCAATGCCGAGACCCCTTCCCGTATCCGTATCCGTAAAAAAACGCCTCAGGCAAAAGAGAAATTGCCCACTGCTACGCCGCCTGGCGAGGCTAATGCCACCATTAACGAGTGGTACACCTCATCGGCTTCGAACAGCGTGGTATGGTCTTTTACACCGCCGGACGCGGAGAAAAAAAGCTAAGGGACTTAAGAAGACGGCCGGCAAGTTTCGCGGCCAGAGAAAGAGTAAACCGCCTGCAGCGCGCACAGGCGGTTTTATCCAAAATCAGGATTCACATACCGCGACTTTTATTGCCAGACCGCCCCGGGCGGTTTCACGGTATTTGGCATTCATGTCTTTGCCTGTCTCAAACATCGTTTCGATGACTTTATCCAGTGAGACTTTTGGATCGCTGGTCCGGTACATCGCCATGCTGGCCGAGTTAATCGCCTTCACTGCCGCAATCGCGTTACGCTCGATACAGGGGACCTGGACCTGCCCGGCCACCGGATCGCAGGTCAGGCCGAGGTTATGCTCCATGCCGATCTCCGCGGCAATGCACACCTTCTCCGGACTGCCGCCCAGCAGTTCGGCCAGACCGGCAGAGGCCATTGAGCAGGCCACGCCCACTTCTCCCTGGCAACCAACTTCTGCTCCGGAAATCGAGGCATTCATCTTGTACAGAATGCCAATGGCGCCCGCCGTCAGGTAATAGCGCATATAGATTTCCGGCGTCACCTCTTTGATAAAACGATCGTAATAGGCCAGTACCGCCGGAACAATGCCGCAGGCGCCGTTAGTCGGCGCGGTAACCACTCGCCCGCCCGCCGCGTTCTCCTCTCCCACCGCCATCGCGAACATATTGACCCAATCCATGGCGCTCAGTGGCGTAATCGACTGGCTCTGGGGCGCCAGCACGCGGTGCAGCGCAGAAGCACGGCGCGGTACTTTCAGCGGCCCCGGCAAGATGCCTTCCGTATTCATACCCCGGTTAATGGCGTTTCTCATGGTCTCCCAGATTTTCGCCATATTTTGCTCCACGCTCTCTCTGCCGTGGCGAGCGATCTCATTTTTCATCATCACGGCAGAAATCGACAGGCAGTTGTCATGACAGTGCGCCAGCAGATTACGTGCGGAATAGAACGGGAACGGAATATCGACTTCGGCATCCTGATTCTTACCAAAGTTTTCCTCCGTCACGATAAAACCGCCGCCGATGGAATAATAGGTCTGGAAATGGGCAATTTTGCCGTCGCAAAACGCCGTAATGCTCATGCCGTTTTCATGCAGCGGCAGAAATTCATTGTGAAAACGCATGCATTCCGCCACCGGGAACTGAATTTCTCGCTGGCCTTCTTCTATAAACAGACGATGCATGGTGTTCACATCACGAATAATACCGGGGATGGCGTCGATATCCACGGTATCCGGTAAATATCCCGATAGTCCGAGAATGATGGCGATATCGGTGTGGTGACCTTTACCCGTTAATGACAGTGAACCATACACATCCACTACCAGACGATTCACTTTTTGCAGCAGGCCCTTTTCCTGCAGGGTATCAACAAAATGTTTTCCCGCTTTCATCGGCCCGACGGTATGTGAGCTGGACGGCCCGATGCTGATTTTGAAAATATCGAAAACGCTAATCATGTGGCACCCATGCGGTTACATAGCAAAACGGATGCGCCGCCTGTGGCAGGCGGCGCTGAACACTTAGCTAAACAGAGAGAAGAAAATGGCGGAGATGGCAATTAACCCCATGACAACCACAAACGCATTGCTGATATGACCGCTGTACTTGCGCATGGCCGGGACTTTGTTAATGGCATACATTGGCATCAGGAACAAAATCATCGCGATAACCGGACCGCCCAGGGTCTCAATCATGCCCAGGATGCTTGGGTTCAGGGTAGCGACAAGCCAGGTCGTCACCAGCATAAACAGCGCGGTAATCTTGTTCAGCTTATTGATTTCGATGGATTTACCTTTTCCGCGCAGAGATTTAATCACCATGCCGTTGAAACCTTCACGCGCCCCGAGGTAATGGCCAAGGAAGGATTTGGTAATCGCGATCATGGCGATAATCGGTGCCATCCAGGCAATCACCGGCGCGTTGAAGTGGTTCGCCAGGTAGGAAAGAATGGAGATATTCTGAGCCTTCGCTTCCGCCAGGTTTTCCGGTGAGAGGCTTAGCACGCAGCTGAACACGAAGAACATCACGGTCAGCACCATCATGATGTGGGCGAAGCCCAGGATACGCGAGCACTTGCGCTCAGCGTCCTGACCATATTCTTCCCGCTTTGCCACCGCAAAGGAGGAGATAATTGGCGAATGGTTAAAGGAGAACACCATGACCGGGATTGCCAGCCACAGGGTCATCCACAGACCGTTCCCCGTTGCGGAGGCGCTGCTCAGCGACAGCGTATCCAGTACTGCGCCGTTCCATTGCGGTATCAAATACAGCGCCAGCACCATCAGCGCAAAGACGAATGGAAACACCAGCACGCTCATGGCTTTAACAATCATTTTTTCGCCAAAGCGGACGATTCCCATCATGCCGACAATGAGAATCAGCGACAAAATGGCGCGCGGCGGAGACACCAGACCAAGCTGGTGAGTAATAAAGCTATCAACCGTGTTAGTAATAGCCACGCTGTAGACCAGCAGAATCGGATAAATAGCGAAGAAGTACAGCAGCGTGATGAGCTTACCGGCGCCCGTACCGAAATGCTCTTCCACAACTTCGGTAATATCTTCCCCCGGGTTTTTGCCCGACAGAACAAAACGAGTTAAACCACGGTGGGCAAAAAACGTCATCGGAAATGCAAGAATAGCCATGATGATTAACGGAATTAAACCGCCGACCCCGGCGTTAATTGGCAAAAAAAGCACCCCTGCGCCAATCGCAGTACCGTACAGACCCAGCATCCAGACGGTATCACTCTTTCTCCAGCCGCTGCTCTCGCGAGCGACGAGGGTATTTTGAACGGTTTCCATAATATGGCCTCAGTAATATAAAGTAGCGTCAGGTTTATTTGACGCTGATTCAGGTAATAAAAACGTGGTGTTTATTTGGCTATTTTATGAAATGCAACTATGCTAATTCACTAACCGCGATCACATAACCTGATTTACTGCAGTGACTTTTAACGTATCAAAATTAACCCCGAGAATTCGTTATTTTTTTAAGGTATCATTTTTAATACGTTATTATTTTTCGTATGATCTTAACTGCCGTTTCTTTATATACCCAGAACCTTGAGGTAACAAACAATATTTGTCATACGATTAATAAAAAATTAAAGGCATTATTTCCCGACATGAAAATTCACCGCGGGTAGTGGTCCTGTTTTTGCGCAGAGGAAATGACCGCATCGTCACCTCCTCCCCTTAAACTGCCCTACACCCCTTTGTAATGCTCTTTACTCAGGCCATACTTCTTCATTCTGAGGTAGAGTTTTTTACGCGGTATAAGCAGATACTCCGCCACCTCATTGATACGTCCCTGGTGGATATTCAGCGCTTCAGTGATAATCTGCCGCTCGACGTCCTCAACCCGCCGATCCAGCGGCGTAGGTTCGCCGACAAGCATCTGCGGATTCACCGTTTCCGCGAGCGGTAATACCCCCACCGCAAACAGCTCGGCGGCGTTCGCCAGTTCGCGAACGTTATTTGGCCACACTCGCCGCATCATCCCCTTCAACAGACCGGCATCCACCTCCGGGACGGGATGATTCAGCCGTTGACAGGTTTTTTGCAAATAGTGATGAAACAGCGGCTCGATATCATCAGGTCGCTTTGACAGAGGCTGGCAGCCAATTTGCGTCATCGCGAAGCAGTAATAGAGTTCCGCCACTATCTGGCTGCTGGCGGCCAGTTCCACCAGCGAAGCATTACCGATACCAATCAGGCGAAAAGGCCGTTTCTCATGACTCTGCAGCTGTACCAGATGATGCTGTTGCCCGTGAGTCAGATGCTCCAGGTGAGTTAAGACCAGCGTCCCGCCCTGGGCTTGCGCGATCAGTTCATTCAGCGTGTGGGCGTTAGCCGTATTTAGTTCGCAGGAGATAAACGGACCGTCGGCGTGACGCCCTAACTGGTGCAGGTAACGCGCGCCGGTCATGCGGCCGGTTCCCGGCTCGCCGTAAAGCCATACCGCAATATCCGTCTCTGCCAGCTGCTGAAGGCGCTGGCGATATCGATCCGTCCATTGGCTACGGCCAATAAGCTCAACCTGTAATTTTTGCTGACAATACTGGCGACGGGCGATCACCGATTGCCTCTGACGCAGCGCGGCATCCACCAGCGTGAGCAGCTTGCCCGGATCGATCGGTTTTTGCAGGAAATCCCAGGCCCCTTTTTTCACCGCCTCCACCGCCATCGGCACATCGCCGTGACCGGTGATAAGCAGAATCGGCAGCAGATCGTCATCCTGATGAAACAACGTCATTAAATCGATTCCGGAGCAGCCGGGCATGCAGACATCGCTTAAAACAATGCCGGGCCAGTCCTTCGGCACCCGCTCCCGCGCATCAAAAGGATTATTACAGGCACTGACGTGATACCCCGCTTGCTCAAGCAGCTGCGTATAGGCATCCAGCACATCGGCATCATCATCAATCAGCAGAATCGAACAGTTATTACTCAACATCTTTTACATCCGTCAAATTGAATTCCAGCACCACGCAGGCACTGCGCGTAAACGTCGACGCCAGGCGCAACGCCCCTTCCATTTGCGTCATCAGCGAAACACATATCGAAAGCCCTATTCCCAGTCCCACGGCTTTGCTGGTAGTGAACGGCTTCAACAGCGAAGGGAGTAAGGCCGCAGGCCAGCCGGGGCCGTTATCGGCAATCAACACGCACAGCCTTTCGCCCTGGATTTGCCAGCTCACGGTGATTTGCGCTGCGTGCGGGCAAGCATCAAGGGCATTTGACAGCACGTTCACCAGCACCTGATGAACACGCACTTCGTCTCCCAGGATCCAGACGGTGTCATCCGGTATCAGCAGCGTCCCCTGCTGAGGTTTATGTCGCATCGCCAGCAATTCCCACGCCACGGTAAATGTCTGGCGCAAATCGACCGGGTGCAGCGCTGTTTCCAGTTCTGCGCGGCGGGTAAACTGGCGCAGGGAGCGGATAATCGCGTCAATGCGGTTGATCAGCCCTTCCGCTTTGCTTAACGTCGTCCGCGCCTGCTCCGTCTGTCCCTGCTCGATTGCCCTTCCTGCGGTAAAAAGATACATCGACAGCGCATTCAACGGCTGATTGATCTCATGCGCCAGGGTGGTCATCGTCTGCCCCACCACCGCCAGTTTAGCAGTCTGGATCAGCTCGTCCTGAGTGGCACGCAGATCGGCCTCAATCGCTTTCCGCTCGCCTATCTCCTGTTCAAGCTGCTGTTTTTGCGCATTAAGCTGACCCAGGGTATGGCGAAGCAAACCGGCAATACGTCCCAGCTCGTCGCGCCCGTAAACCGGAATGGTCGCCTCGGTCTGGCCCAGACCAATCTGCACCACCGCCTGATTCAGCGCGGTAAAGCGTTTCACCAGCCGCGAGCGAATAAAATAATGATTCAACCCCCACGCCAGCAGCAGCGCCAGCAGCGTCGCCACCAGGATTAGCCCGCCGCTGACCCGGACAATCTGCCCCATACGCTGATTAAACATCTGCATCTGCTGGTGACTGCTGCCAAGCTGGGCTTCCAGCAGCGTTCTGAAGCGTCCCAGCGTCGCTTCTCTGGCGCGGCTGGCTTCCACGAGCGCTTTTTGCGCAGTAACGTAGTCGCGCATGGTGTCCGGCATCTTATTTTTCACCATGCCAATTTCCAGCAGCTCATCGATCGTTTGTCGCAGGGTAATGGTGCTCGGCCAGTCATCCAGCGCACGAATATTTTCATCCGACGTTTTCTTCAGGTTTTCAAGATAGCGGATATGCGTCTCCACCAGCATGCCGTCATCATTACCGGATTTCAGTTCATTGAGCCTGTCGCGCAGGTCGTCAACGATCTGATTTTCAATACGAGCCAGGGTATAGACCTGCTGTTGTTCATTCTGTACTTCCCGGGAGCGTTTCAGGTACTGTGCCGCATCCCCCTGTCGGGCTTCAATCTGATCGAGCAGCGTTCCCTGTTGCCAGGTAAAATCCTGCACCAGCGAATTCAGCTCGGTGGTGAAATCATCGTGCAGCCAGTCGATCCGCGCCGAAAGCTCTCCCACCTTTTCGCGAACCAGAAACATGTTGTAGAGCACGCGATCCAGTTCCGCCAGCAGCGCGCGGCTGTCCTGCAATATCACCGCCAGCTGCTGGCGTTCTGCCGGCGACAACCCCTGGCTCAGCCGCTCTATTTTATCCAGATGCTGGATAATCTGGTTGCGCAGCTGCAGCCGTACCGTGGTATTCGGCGCCAGCAGAAATTCATTGAGCTGATCAACCACCAGGTTGAGATTCCCTTCAATCAGAAAAGCCGAATGGATGCGCGGAAAATACTCATCCAGCGAATAGCGGATCTGCGAACTTTGCTCATGCCATGAATAGAGGCTGACGCTGCTGACAATCAGCGTCAGCAGCGCCCCCATCAGAAAAGCCCCGCGTAGGCTGCTACTGATACTGATTTGCCGCAGACGTTGCAGCATGGACCTGCCCATCATTTCAGTTCTTCCAGTTTATTAATCCCCTGCCGCTGATTGTTGAGAAACCAGAGCTGCCACTCCATCATCTGCTGTTCCGCGAAGCTCTTATTGTCGAACTGAGCCAGCCAGGCTTCATCCTCGCTGCTCGCCGGATCGACCGGCACACGGGTCAGCAACGCGCGTATCTCGGGCAGCGGACGCTTGAGACGGGCCTCCGCGCTATGCAGCGCTCGCCAGGCATCTTTTAGCTGGGCAAGACGAAAGCTGATCGCCGTATCGAACATCCGTTGAACCAGACGCTGGCGTTTGAGGATCAGCCGATAGTTCAATGGCGGTTGATTCATCAGCACCGCCTGCTGCGCCGCCCGCGGATTGCCTGCCGCCAGCGGCGTTACCGGGTATTTCCCGGTATTAGCATCGGCGAGGATCGCCTGGCCCTCCGGGCTTAACAGATAGCGAATAAACCTCCGCGCCTCGCTGGCGTGCTGACTGTTTTTAAGCACCGCGACATAAGTCGGCGAAACCGCCGACTGCGGGAAATAGGTAAAAGCCAGGTGCGGATCGTTCAGCAGCAGATTGGCGTAGTTATCAATCACCGGACCGGCAACGCCCAGGCCGCTTTTAATCTTATCCGCCACCCCAAAGCTGCGGGATGAAATGGTCACGAGGTTTCCGGCACTCGTCAACAGCGTTTCCCATCCCTTAATCCAGCCCTTTTGTTGCAGCAGCGACTCCACCATCAGATGGTTGGTATCCGAACGCGACGGACTGCTCATCAGCAGCGCCCCCTGATAGCGGGGATCGGTCAGGTCATCCCAGTCCGCTGGCGCAGGCAGATGCCGTGTCATCAGCGCCGAGCGATTAATCAGCAAACCGAACCCGGAAATCGCCACGGCCACGGAGGTGGAGCGGATAGATTCCGGCACCAGATGTTGGCTGACTGCCGGCGCACCGCTGAACGGCGCCAGTTTTTGATGCTCCTGAAGATGCTGCAGCAACATCGGCGACGAGGTCAGGATCAGATCGACATTTTCGGCATTTGCCGTATCAAGCAGCTGTTCCAGCGAGGCGCTGGTGCGGTTGAGCGTCCTGATCATCACTGACCCCGGCTCCGTCTGCCAGCGATCGATAATCCACACGGTGGCGCTGGGAGAAAATGTCGTCGCCATCACCAGCTCATTGCTTTGCGCCGCACAGGGTCTCAGCCAGGCGGTCAGCAGCATCAGCGCGAGCATTTTGCTCACTATCCCGCCCCGACGAAGAGACATGTTTGTGATCCCGTTCATAAATATTGAAATACCGTAAAAATAGCGTTGAGACAAAACTTACCCGTTTATGAAATCTGGCGAATTAATCACCGCGACCGGCAAAATAGTCAAACGGGCGTCCGGGAATATCAGGAAAGATTACCAGATAATGATTGGGGAATTTGCTGGTATCCGCACAAGCCTGACATAAAATCAGCGCAAAATTATTTCCGCAGGCTCTCGCTCATTCAATATGAGTCAAAAGTAACCTATCACTTCATTATTTTGAGTCAGTTTTGACTCATTTTGACAATTTGTATTTTATAGCCGCTTATTTCACCCTTCAGGTCGAATACTCCTGATGTTCACATCAATATAAAATACAGGTGACGACATGTTATCATTATTAAAAAAAGGGCCGTCGGCGAATAAAGTTCCTGCTGAGAAAATTCAGGCAACTTATGGTCGATACCGCATGCAGGCGCTGCTAAGCGTATTTCTGGGATATCTGGCGTACTATATTGTGCGCAATAACTTCACATTATCCACGCCCTATCTGAAAGAGCAGTTAGACCTTAGCGCCACGCAGATCGGTTTGCTCAGCAGCTGTATGCTGATAGCGTACGGTATCAGTAAAGGCGTGATGAGCAGCCTTGCGGATAAAGCCAGCCCGAAAGTGTTTATGGCCTGCGGTCTCGTACTGTGCGCAATCGTCAACGTCGGGTTAGGATTCAGTACCGCATTCTGGATCTTCGCTGCGCTGGTTGTCCTGAACGGCCTGTTTCAAGGGATGGGGGTCGGTCCCTCTTTTATTACCATCGCTAACTGGTTCCCGCGTCGGGAGCGTGGCCGCGTAGGGGCTTTCTGGAATATTTCCCATAACGTCGGCGGCGGGATTGTCGCCCCGATCGTCGGCGCCGCATTTGCGATTCTCGGTACCGAGCACTGGCAGAGCGCCAGCTACATTGTGCCGGCCTGCGTGGCGGTGGTATTCGCCATCAGCGTACTGGTGCTGGGTAAAGGTTCGCCGCGCGAGGAAGGCCTGCCTTCGCTGGAAGAGATGATGCCGGAAGAAAAAGTGGTGCTGAAGACCAAACATACTCAGCAAGCGCCGGAGAACATGAGCGCGTTCCAGATCTTCTGCACCTACGTCCTGCGCAACAAAAACGCCTGGTATGTCTCCTTCGTCGATGTCTTTGTCTACATGGTGCGTTTCGGCATGATCAGCTGGCTGCCTATCTATCTGCTGACGGTGAAACATTTTTCTAAAGAGCAGATGAGCGTCGCCTTCCTGTTTTTTGAGTGGGCAGCGATTCCTTCTACCCTACTGGCCGGGTGGCTTTCCGACAAGCTGTTCAAAGGGCGCCGGATGCCGTTAGCCATGATCTGCATGGCGCTAATCTTCATCTGTCTGATCGGCTACTGGAAAAGCGAATCTCTGCTGATGGTCACGGTATTCGCGGCGATTGTGGGCTGCCTGATTTACGTTCCGCAGTTTCTGGCCTCGGTCCAGACCATGGAGATCGTCCCCAGCTTTGCCGTTGGTTCAGCCGTGGGTCTGCGCGGATTTATGAGCTATATCTTTGGCGCCTCGTTAGGCACCAGCCTGTTTGGCGTGATGGTCGATAAAATGGGCTGGCACGGCGGGTTCTATCTGCTGATGGGCGGGATCGTCTGCTGCATCCTGTTCTGCTACCTCTCTCATCGCGGCGCGCTGGAGCTTGAGCAACAGCGAAAAATCACCGAGCAGGAAGAGGCACGTCTGGCGCTGGCTGACGCACAGTAAGCGCCTGATAACGTAGAAAGAAAGTGCCAGCCTGCTGGCACTTTTGGCCTTACGCAGAGTTGGCCGTCGTTAGGCAGACACCCTTAAATAGGGCGCAATACTCGCTAATTTTTCCCGGGTTTCCGTCAGTTCGCGTTCCGGCGTCGATTGCGCAATGATCCCCGCCCCCGCCTGTATCCAGCAGCGCTGGCTGTCCTGAAATACGGATCGCAGGACTAACGCCGCATCAAAGCGCGTGTCCTCCAGCAGCAGCACCGCCCCGGAATAGAGCTCCCGCGGCGTCTTCTCAATTTGCATAATCGCGCTCAGGGCCGCATTCTTGGGGATACCCGAGGCGGTAATCGACGGAAACAGCACGGTAAATGCATCCCAGGCATCCTTACTTTCCGCAAGCTGACCGCTGACGCAAGATCCCAGATGCTGAACGCTACCGCGCTGGCGAACCGACATCAAATCTTCAACCACCACGCTGCCCGGCTGGCAGACCACCGCCAGTTCAGCGATCGCCTCCTTCACGGAAAGGATGTGCTCCAGCACCTCTTTACCGTCATGCAGCAGCTCGGTCTCTTTCTCCTTATTCTGCTGCGGATCCCCCATGCGATCGCGGGTACCCGCAAGGGGTTCAGTGACGACTTTGCTTCCGCTGACCGACATCACCAGCTCCGGGCTAAACCCCAGCGCTTCTCGCCCCTGCTGGCGAAACATAAACGAACGGGTGGGCGTATTGGCCTGCCGCCCGCATAATAGCGTGGAGGGCATATCAATACGCGATGGCAAGGCAATAGCCCGCGAGACAATCGCTTTGACATATTCACCGCGGCGGATCGCCGAAACCACGCGCGCCACCTGCTCCTGATAGGCTTCACCGTTGTTGGCGGTATCCACAGTCACGGTGTTACACGGCGTCGCCGTACCGGCTGCTTTTACCCACTCGCACAGACGTCGGCATTCGCTGGCGGTGTCGGCAGAAACGGTGACATTTCCCTGTTCAAAAATCAGTTCCTCACGGGGAACGGTTAACGTCAGCAATGGCCACTCGCCAGCGTGATAGGCTATCCCCCGGGTATGCGCTGCAAAGTTAAACCCGACCTGGCCATATACCCGACGCCCTTTCACCTGAGGATGGGCCATAAAACGACGCGCGCAGTCGGTAATGGAATCCACCGCCCATTGCTGCTCTCCGTCCGCATTGATAAAGGTCGCCCGCGTGCCGTCAGCATTAATGATCAACCGTGCCTGGCATCCTTTGCCGATATACCAACACGGTTGCCGCTCATAGACATAGCACTCTTCATCGGCGAACTGGCGTAAGACGCCACAAATCGTCGGCAGCCGCCGTTCCTCTGGGAGCGCCAGATGTAAAAATTCACTGATTTTCATCCCTTACCTCTCTGTGTTATTCCCGGATCCTTCAATTGCGTTTGTCGAATGCAGCCGGGCAGAAGCAATCCACGCTGCCAGCAGCGTGAATGTGCCGCCAAACATAAAGCAGGCCGCATAGCCAAAATGCTGCGCAATTACGCCGCCAACCACGCCGGCCAGAATGGCGATGGCGGCATCAGTACATTGAAAGAGCGTAAAATCGACGCCAGCCTGCAGAGGCGATGAAAGCGTCATCAGCGTGGCGTAAAGACAGACCAGGGCGCAGGCCAGCGAAATGGATTGCAGGATGATCAGCCCCTGGAGTAACGGCAGCCGCAAATGTCCCGGCGCCAGCAGCAACGTCGTTACTATTGCCATCAGCACGACGCCCTGGAGGCCATAAGCCGCAAGCAGCGCTCTGCCGGGGGAGGTGTATTTCATCAGCACCCCGCCCGCCAGCGTTCCTGCGATACCAGCCGCGATATTGCCAGCGCTGAATAGCGCGCCGAGCGCCGACATGCTCAACCCCTGATCCAGCAGCAGCGGCGCCAGAAGAGGCAACACGAACCGCATCCCGGTATTCAGCATCAGCACCAACAGTAAACCCAGCCGCGCCTGTCGCCTTTTAAGCGCATAACCCAACGCCGGAACATGCGGTACAGACGTGATGCGCATGGGTTCGGCAATGCGCCACAGGGGAACGGATAAGACCAGGATCAGCGCCGCCATGATCAGCATGGCCACCGGCCAGTCGAATGCCGCCGCTAGCATCAGGAAGACGCCGCCGCCGCACATCATTCCCAGATAGCTGCCGCCGACCTGGACGCTATTTCCCCAGCCGTAACCTGCGCGACTGAGCTGATCGACACAAAAGCCGTCGCTGGCAATATCGATGGTGGCGGCAACCGTACCCGCGAGTAAAAACAGCGCAAACAACGCGGCGATTTGCGTGTCGAGAAATCCCCCAGTTCGCCCGACCGCGCCGGTCGCAGCGGCAACCGTCAGGATCGCCACCAACCCGACCTGACCCCGGAGGATTAACAGGCGGGAACGACGCTCCGGGCGATCGGGCGGCAGGCGCCAGCGCTCAATCCACGGCGCCCAGATAAACTTCAGCGCCCAGGGCAACATAAACAGCGTTGTCGCGCCGGCAAGGGCCAGCGAGCCGCCGGCGGCGCGCACCAGCGCAGGCAGGGACTGCATAGAGAGCGCCGATACCAGGCTCTGCGTCACATAGATCCCGGCAATGGCAAAAATCACCCGTCCGGTCGTTAACGGTTTCACCTGCGACTGAACATCACTCATGCAGTCGCTCCTCAGATGCGTCAACCTCTGCATCACGCCAGACGCGCGCGGCCATTTGCGCCTGCCACAGCGCCTGGTAACGTCCCTGACGGGAGAGCAGCTGCGCATGCGTGCCCTGTTCAACCACTTCTCCCTCTTCCATCACCAGGATGTTTCCGGCCCCGGCGATGGTTGACAGGCGATGGGCGATGATAATTACCGTCCGGTTGTGAACCAGATGATCAATAGCTTTCTGTACCGCCAGTTCGCTATCAATATCCAGCGCGGCGGTCGGCTCATCGAGAATGACGATCGGCGCATCTTTCAATAAGGCCCTGGCAATGGAAATTCGCTGGCGCTCGCCGCCCGAGAGCTGCCCGCCCATCTCGCCCATTGGCGTCAGCCAGCCTTGCGGAAGACGGGAAATGAATTCAAGACACTGCGCCGCGCGGGCGGCCTCTTCCACCTCCTGCTGCGTGGCCTGCGGGCGGGCGATAAGGAGATTCGCCAGCAGCGTGTCATCAAACAGCCAGACATCCTGAAACACGACGGAAATCAGGCTATTGAGCTGTTCCGCCGTCAGATGACGAATATCGACGCCACCGATAGAAATCTCTCCCTGCTGCGGATCGGCATAGCGCATTAACAGTTTGCTGACCGTGGTTTTACCGGCGCCTGAGGCACCCACCAGCGCGCTCATGCTGGCGGCCGGAAAGGTCAAAGAGAGGTTGTTGAGCGCGGGATCGCCGCTGTCATCATAGCGGTAGCAAATGGTGTCAAAGCGGATATCGTAACGCTCCGGCATCTCGCCGCGTTCTGCGACGGGAAGCGGCGGGAGCGCCATAAACTGCTCAATACGCTGCAGGGCGCTGGCGATCAGTTCCACCACCGAGGTGTAGCTGATAAACATCGCCATTGGTTCCGAAAAACGCATTATCATCGCGGCGGCGGCTATCAAAAAGGCAAGGTTCAGGGTCCCTGTCACTACCCAGACCACCCCGGCTAACACGACCACCTGCAGGCCCAGCTCCACGACGCCGGCGATCAGCATCGTCGCGCCGGCGCTCTGGCGATGCGTGCGGCTCTGTAAGCTTTCCAGCGCATTAAAATGCGCCAGCAACGCCCGGCTTTTTTCGCCATCGCTGCCGCAGGTACGCAAAACCATCATCCCTTGCGCAAATTCAACGATATCCCCGCTCAGCCGCTGGTGCGCTTCGCCCAGGGTCTGCATTTGTCGGCGCATCGCCGGCCGGCGCCAGTAATAAAACGGCACCAGCATGGGAAAGATCAGCAACATCACCAGCCCCAGCCGCCAGTCGATCCACAACGTTGCCAGCGATGCGGTCAGCGGAGTGACGATGGTTAAAAGCAAAATATTGGCTATCGCAATCACATAGTTGAGATTTTCATCCACGCTGCCCAGCAACAAGGCGTTCGTTTCGCCCGCTCTGCCGCGCTGGAGTCTTTCCAGCGGCACGCGGCGTAGCTGTTCGCCCAGGCGCAGGCGCAATTCATGGGTGGCCTGCGCCAGATGACCACGGTATTCAAAGCCCAGCCCATACCAGCGTAGCGCCAGCGCCGCGAACGCCGTAGCGCTGAAAACCAAAGCCCAGGTGAGAAGCGGCGATGCTTCACCACGTAATAGCGCATCAACGATCGGATAGAGGCAGGCAAAGGCAATCCCCTGCATCAATGCCGCCAGCAGCAGCGCAATCATACTGCGCCGCAGCATCCCTGCCTGACTGCCAACGCTGGAGATAAGCTGGCGCCAGATGACGCGCCAGGCCAGGTTATCCGCGGGATTAATGGCTTTCATTTTCCGCCTCCTCTGGTTGTGTTCTCCCCGGCATCCATTGCTGCGCCTGCTGATAGCGCTGCCACAGCTGCTGATAAAGGCCGCCCTGGGCTAACAGTTGCCGATGACTCCCGCGTTCCCGGAGCCGCCCGTCGGAAAACAGCAGTATCATATCGGCGTGAGTCACCATGGAGAGTCGATGCGCGACCATGATGACCGTCCGGCCGCGCATGGCCGCCGCAAGGGCTTTGATCAGCGCCGCTTCGTTTTCCGGATCGGCAAACGCCGTCGCCTCATCGAGCACAAGAATGGGGCGATCCTGCAACAGCGCCCGGGCGATGGTGATGCGCTGCCGCTGACCGCCGGAGAGAAAGACGCCGCGCTCCCCGACGCGGGTGCTGTACCCCTCCGGCAACGCGCTGATAAATTCATGGGCCTGCGCCACTCTGGCCGCCGATATCACCGCTTCCAGCGGCGTATCCGGCGCGCCCAGACGAATGTTATTGGCGATGGTGTCGGCAAAAAGGAAGTTGTCCTGGAATACAAACGAGATTTGCTGCATCAAGGTGTCCGTCTGCATATCGCGCAGATCCACGCCGCCGATGCGAATATGGCCTTTATCGGGATCGGCATAACGCAGCAGGAGTCGCGCCACGGTGCTTTTCCCGGCGCCGCTCGGCCCGACCAGCGCCACTATTTTTCCGGCAGGTACATGAAAGCTCACCTCCTGCAGCGCCGCGCCTGCGCGCGCTTGTGGATAGTGAAAACTCACCTGCTCAAAGGTAATACTCGCATCGTTCGGCTGCCGATCGACAAGCGGACGGGAGAGTTCCGGCATCGCGAGAACCTGATAAATACGCTGAATGCTTAAACGCGTTTGCGCGACCAGGTTATTGAGCATCATCATGGGCATCACCGCTTCCGCCATCCCGCTGCCCAACAGTAAAACGGCCACCCAGGCGATAAAATCGAGGCTGCCCGCCTGCATCAGGCCGTATCCGCACCAGATCAGAACGAATAAGGTCGGCAGCGGATTGAGGATCGAGAATGAAAAACGCGCTGAAAAGCCGGCTTTGCGATACCAGATTTTGAGCACATCGATCCACTCCTCAAGGGCATGCTGATAGCGCAAAAAGCTGGTGCTGCCGCTATCAAACGTTCTGACCACCGGCATGGCCTGCACGAACTCAATCACCGCGGCGCTGACCTGCTCGCGCGCCTGATGATAACGCTGAGCCATCTCTCCCGAGCGCTGGCGGGCGAGAGTAAGTATAAGTGAACCCAATGCCAGCACCCCCAGCGTGGCAATGGCCAGCCGCCAGTCCAGCCAGAACAGGATAACGGCGGTCGCCAGGGGCATGACTATCGCGCGAGCGTACAGCGGCGTGCTGTCAGCAACGAAAATGTGTAACGACTTCACATCATCCAGCATCACCTTCGCCATCGCACCGCTGCCCATTTGCTGTAACGCGCCCGGGGCAAGCTGCACGGCTTTCTGCGCTAATCTGCTGCGCAGAATATTCTCCAGATGAAACGCCGCATAATGCGAGGTGTTAAATGCCTGCAGGCGCAGGACAAAAGTCAGCGCCACGCAGCCAAATAGCCCTCCCAACGACCAGAGTGGAATAACGTCGGGCGAGACGCGAAGATCGCGCAGGCTCCATGCCAGAAAAAGCAGCGCCGCAAGGCTGGTGATGGCCGCCAGACCCGCCAGCGCCATCGCCAGAATGACCTTCCGGCGAACCGGGGTTATCACCTGCCAGAGCGGGAACCGGGACGAAGATTCAGTATTGGATGATTGAGATGACATGGGAGTGGCTGAATTTCCTGATGAATTTTTACGGACGCCAAAAACGCTATTTCAGGGTGGCGTTCTGAGAATTAATGTGAATAATAACCATTATCAATTACTCATCTACCCCATTCGGTTCTATTTTTACCCGCATTGGTTTAAGCCACAGGGAGATAACCCGGTCATGACGGAGTCACCACAAACGCAATCTGCAATCTCAATTCATCAGTTGGTGGTCGGGAAACCCGCTAACGACGGTACTATCCCGGCCCAGTGCGAACTGCTGCGCTGTTCGTTGCAGGAAGGGATGGATATTTTGCTCTGGAGAGGCCATTTTGCGCAGCCTGAGACGTTACAGCTTCACGATGATCTGGGCAGGATTAACTTCTCGTGCATCCTCGAGGGCACCTCGCGTTTTGCCATCCAGGGGCTCAGACGCCACACCGAGTGGGAGCTGGCCCGCAATCGCCATTACATTACCCACACGCCAGATTGCCGCGGCAGCGCCGCCTACGGCGGCCGATTCGAGAGCATCACCCTCTCCTTCAGCCCTGAAACCCTCGCGCTGTGGGTACCGGATATCAGTACAGTCATTAAAAATAAGATCGACTCCCACTGCTGTTGCCAGCAGCAGCGCTGCAATGCGGAAACCCATTTAACGGCCCAGGCTTTGCGTCATGCGCTAATGCGGATGCACGGCGGATTCAGCCATGAACAAAAGCCTTCGACCCTCTGGCTACAGGGACAGAGTCTGGTGATGCTAAGCCTGGTCCTGGATGAGCACCGCGAAGACGCCAGCTGCTTCTCCTGCCACTTCAACCCGGTGGAGCGCCAGAAACTGCTGCGGGCAAAGGATCTGCTGCTGGCCGATTTGACGCAGGCGCCGGGCGTTGCTGAGCTGGCGAGAGAGTCCGGTTTGAGCGTGCTGAAAATTAAGCGTGGCTTCCGCGTTCTGTTTAACAACAGCGTCTATGGCCTGTTTCAGGCTGAACGCATGCAGGAGGCACGAAGAAGGCTGGCCAATGGCAACACCTCCGTTATGACGGTAGCCGCCGATCTGGGCTACGCCAACGCCAGCCACTTCTCTGCCGCTTTCCAGAAACAGTTTGGCGTCACCCCTTCCAGCTTTAAACGCGTCATCTGATCGCCGATTGACCCCTCCCCGTCAGCGGCCCGGAACCCCCCTCCGGGCCTCAGTGCTTTCCTCCAGTGATTAACCCGAAACGGGCATAAATAGACCCGTTTCGGGTAGCACTCAAATGTTAATAATTATTATTCTCATGTAAGGAGTATTTTCCGCTAAGACGTGCCATCAGGAGGAAGAATGATTTCTGGCGCACCATCTCAGAAACCGCGGTTACCGGACAACGGCAACGCGGCTGATTATCAACAATTACGCGAGCGGCTCACGCAGGAGCTAAATTTAACGCCGCAGCAGCTACATGAAGCGTGCAATTTGATCCAGGCGGGCCTGGATTCAATCAGATTGATGAGATGGTTAGACTGGTTTCGTAAAAGGGGCTACCGCGTGACCCTGCGCGAACTGTATGCCGCCCCCACGCTGGGCGGGTGGCGCCAGCTGATGCGCAGCCGTTCGCCGGAGAAACCGGCGGAGGAAACGGCATCCGGTGAAAGCGTCTGGCCGACCATGACCGAGGGTACCCCCTTCCCTCTGACGCCGGTCCAGCATGCCTACCTGACGGGGCGAATGCCTGGACAGCCCCTCGGCGGCGTGGGCTGCCATCTGTATCAGGAGTTTGCCGGCTATTCTCTGACGGCGGAAAAGCTGGAACAGGCCATCGCGATCCTGATGCAGCGCCACCCGATGCTGCATATCGCCTTTCGCACCGACGGACAGCAGGTCTGGTTAAAGCAACCTTACTGGAACGGCGTGACGGTTCATGATTTGCGCCAGAACGACGCCGCCAGCCGCCAGGTCTATCTGGACGCCCTGCGCCAGCGCCTGAGCCACCGCCTTTTACGCGTGGAGATCGGCGAAACGTTTGATTTTCAGCTGACGCTGTTGCCCGATAATCGCCACTGCCTCCATGTCAATATTGACCTGCTGATTATGGATGCCTCCAGCTTTACGCTCTTCTTCGATGAGCTTAATGCTCTGCTGGCGGGCGAATCGCTGCCGGCTATCGACCCCCGCTATGATTTCCGCTCCTATTTGCTGCACCAGCAGAAGGTGCATCAACCGCTGCGAGACGAAGCCCGCGCGTACTGGCTGGCGAAAGCGCCTGCGCTTCCTCCTGCGCCGCACTTGCCGCTGGCCTGCGACCCCTCCGCGCTACGTGAAGTCCGTAATACCCGACGCCGCATGATTGTCCCGGCCAAACAGTGGCATGCGTTCAGCCAACGGGCCGGTGAGTACGGCGTCACCCCGACAATGGCGCTGGCAACCTGTTTTTCCGCCGTCCTGGCTCGCTGGAGCGGCCTGACGCGGCTGCTGCTCAACGTAACGTTATTCGACCGCCAACCGCTGCACCCGGCGGTTAGCGCTATGCTTGCCGACTTCACCAATATTCTGCTGCTGGATACCGCCTGCGACGGCGATACCGTCAGCGGCCTCGCGCAGAAGAATCAGCTGACCTTTACCGAAGACTGGGAGCATCGTCACTGGTCCGGCGTCGAACTCCTCCGGGAGCTCAAACGCCAGCAACGCTATCCCCACGGCGCCCCGGTGGTATTTACCAGCAATCTGGGACACTCTCTTTACAGCAGCCGCGCGGAACCGCCTTTGGGCGAGCCGGACTGGGGCATCTCGCAGACGCCGCAGGTGTGGATAGATCATCTGGCCTTCGAACATCAAGGCGAGGTCTGGCTGCAATGGGACAGCAATGACGCCCTGTTCCCTCCGGCATTAGTAGCGACGTTGTTCGCGGCCTACTGCCAGCTGTTTAACCAGCTCTGCGAAGATGACAGCGCATGGCAAAAACCGTTCCCGGATACCCTGCCCGCCAGGCAGCGCGCGATTCGCCAGCGGGTCAACGCGACCGACGCGCCCATTCTCGCAGGACTGCTGCATGAAGGCATTTTCCGCATCGCCCTCCAGCAGCCGGAGGCACTGGCGGTCACAGATGCTCATTATCAGTGGAACTACCGTGAACTGACGGACTTTGCCCGCCGTTGCGCCGGCAGGTTAATCGCGTGCGGGGTGCAGCCGGGCGACAATGTGGCGATCGGCATGTCAAAAGGCGCGGGACAGCTGGTTGCGGTGCTGGCCGTACTGCTGGCCGGGGCGGTCTACGTTCCGGTTTCGCTGGACCAGCCCGCCGCGCGGCGCAAGAAAATCTATGCTGACGCCAGCGTTCGGCTGGTGCTCATTTGCCAGCACGACGCCAGCGCGTGGTCAGACGATGTTCCCCTGCTTGCCTGGCAGCAGGCCATTGAGGATGAACCGATCGGCAACCCGGTGGTTCGCGCACCGACACAACCGGCCTACATTCTCTACACCTCCGGTTCTACCGGCACACCGAAAGGCGTGGTCATTTCTCACCGGGGAGCGCTCAACACCTGTTGCGATATCAATAACCGCTATCACGTAGGTCCAGGCGACAGGGTGCTGGCGCTGTCCGGCCTGCATTTTGATTTATCGGTATATGACATTTTTGGTGTCCTGAGCGCCGGCGGCGCGCTGGTTATGGTGATGGAAGAGCAACGGCGCGATCCCCGCGCGTGGTGTGAACTGATCCAACGCCATCAGGTCACGCTCTGGAACAGCGTCCCGGCGCTATTCGATATGCTGCTGACCTGGTGCGAGGGTTTTGCCGATGCTGCGCCGGCAAATCTGCGCGCGGTAATGCTTTCCGGCGACTGGATCGGTCTCGATCTTCCCGCCCGCTTTCGGGCCTATCGGCCGCAAGGGCAGTTTATCGCTATGGGCGGCGCCACCGAGGCGTCTATCTGGTCTAACGTCTGCGAGGTCAGAGAGGTTCCTGAGCACTGGCGCGCCATCCCCTACGGTTTTCCGCTGGCTAACCAGCGCTACCGGGTAGTCGATGAGCGGGGCCGGGACTGCCCCGACTGGGTGCCCGGCGAATTGTGGATTGGCGGCCTCGGGGTCGCTGAAGGCTATTTCAACGATCCCCTACGCAGCGAGCAGCAGTTTTTGACGCAATCGGGCGAGCGCTGGTATCGCACCGGCGATCTCGGCTGCTACTGGCCAGACGGTACCTTAGAGTTCCTCGGCCGCCGCGATAAGCAGGTCAAGGTCGGGGGATATCGCATCGAGCTGGGCGAAATTGAGAGCGCGCTCGGCCAGGTGGCGGGCGTGAAACAAGCCACCGTTCAGGCGATCGGGGAGAAAGAGAAGACCCTGGCGGCCTGGGTTGTTCCTCAGGGGGAGGCTTTTTGCGTTCCCCATCATCGCGATCCGTTGCTGCCGCAGGAATGGCGTACCCTGGCAGGAACGCTGCCCTGCTGCGCCTGCCCGCCAGAAATCTCCGCCGCTCAGGTCGCTGATTTTCTGCAGTATCGCCTGTTAAAACTGCATCCGGGCCACGCCTCTGACGTCGATCCGCTCTCCCTGATCGATTCGCTCGCTATCCAGCCGCGCTGGCAGGCCGTGATGGAACGCTGGTTAGCCTTTCTTGCGGCTCAACAGCGGCTGCAGCCCGCCGCTGAGGGTTAGCAGGTCTGCGCGGCAGAAGCGCCGGAAAAGCGCCATCCTTCGTTCAGCGGGCATGACCTCACCTTAATGCAGATTCTTCGCGGCGCGCGCCACGAACTGTCATTACTGAACGATGCGCGGTGGTCGCCGGAAAGTCTGGCTTTCGACCATCCGGCCAGCGCCTTGTATATCGAGGAGCTGGCGACAATGTGCCAACAGCTTTCCCGACGTTTACAGCGCCCGGTACGCCTGCTGGAGGTGGGTGTCCGCACCGCCCGCGCCGCAGAGTGCCTGTTGTCCCGCCTCAACGCTGGCGAGGTTGAGTATGTCGGGCTTGAACATAGCCAGGAGCTGCTGCTGAGCGCCAGACAGCGGCTTGCCCCATGGCCTGATGCCCGTCTGGCCCTCTGGAATGCGGAGACGCTGGCGGCGCACGCGCATTCGGCGGACATTGTCTGGCTGAATAATGCCCTGCATCGTCTGCTGCCAGAAGATCCCGGACTCCTTACGACCTTACAACGGCTCGCCGTCCCCGGAGCGCTGCTCTACGTCATGGAGTTTCGCCAGTTGACGCCGTCTGCCCTGCTCAGCACGCTTCTGTTAACCGCTGGACAACCGGAGACTTTACTGCATAACAGCGCAGCGTGGGCAACAATATTCAGCGCCGCCGACTTCAGCTGTCAGCATGGCGATGAAATCGGCGGATTACAACGCTTCCACGTCCAGTGCCCGGCCAGCCAGATGCGCCGGGACCCGCGTAAACTACAGGCCGCCCTTGCCGAACGCTTGCCCGGGTGGATGGTGCCGCAACGGATCCACTTCCTTGACGCTTTCCCGCTGACCGCTAACGGAAAAATTGACTATCAGGCGCTGACCCGTCGCCATACCCCTGAGGCGGAAACACTGGCCGAAGCGGATTTACCTCAGGGCGATACGGAAACATGCGTGGCCGCCATCTGGCAGCAGCTGTTGTCGATCGGCACCGTCACTCGGGAGACCGACTTTTTCCAGCAAGGCGGCGACAGCCTGCTGGCCACCCGTCTGACCGGACAGCTCCATCAGGCGGGTTATACCGCGCAATTAAGCGATCTGTTTAATCATCCCCGACTGGCGGATTTTGCCGCTACCCTGCGTAAAACCGACCTCCCGGTCGAACAGCCATTCACCCACTATCCTGAAGATCGCTACCAGCCGTTCGCGCTTACCGACGTGCAGCAGGCCTACCTGGTCGGACGGCAGCCGGGGTTTGCCCTGGGCGGCGTAGGCTCCCACTTCTTCGTTGAATTTGAGGTTGCCGATCTGGATATCCGCCGGCTGGAGAGGGTCTGGAATCGTTTAATCGTCCGCCACGATATGCTGCGCGCCGTTGTTCACGATGGACAGCTGCAGGTTCTCGAACAGACTCCCCCCTGGATCATACCCGCGCACGTTTGCCCAACGCCAGACGAGGCGCTGCGGCTACGTGAAAAACTGGCGCATCAGGTACTCAACCCCGAAATCTGGCCGGTATTCGATCTCCAGGTCGGATACGTCGACGGGATGCCCGCCCGACTCTGGCTGTGCCTGGATAACCTGTTGCTTGACGGGCTAAGCATGCAGATCCTGCTGGCGGAGCTGGAAAACGGCTATCGCTATCCGCAACAGCTGCCGCCGCCGCTCCCCGTCACTTTCAGGGATTATCTGCAGCAACCCGCGCTGCGGGCGCCAGACCCAGACTCCCTGGCCTGGTGGCAGACTCAGCTGGACGATATCCCTCCGGCGCCGGCGCTGCCGCTGCGCTGCTTGCCTCAGGACGTTGCGACGCCGCGCTTTGCGCGCCTGAACGGGGCCATGGACAGCGCGCGCTGGCGCAGATTGAAACAGCGGGCGGCTGAAGCCCACCTTACCCCGTCGGCCTTACTCTTATCGGTATGGTCGACGGTGCTCTCGGCATGGAGCGCGCGGCCTGACTTCACGCTTAACCTGACGCTTTTCGACCGCCGTCCGGTGCATCCGCAAATCAACCAGATTCTGGGCGACTTCACCTCGCTGATGCTGCTGAGCTGGCTGCCTGGCGACAACTGGCTGCACAGCGCGCAGCGACTGCAGCAGCGCCTGAGCCAGAGCCTCAATTATCGCGATGTATCCGCCATCCGCGTGATGCGTCAGCTGGCGCAACGGCAAAATCTGCCCGCCGTGACCATGCCGGTCGTCTTCACCAGCGCGCTCGGCTTCGCGCAGGATAATTTCCTCGCCCGGCGCAATTTACTCAAACCGGTCTGGGGTATCTCGCAGACGCCGCAGGTCTGGCTCGATCACCAGGTTTATGAGTCCGAAGGTGAATTGCGCTTTAACTGGGATTTTGTCGCCGCCCTGTTTCCTGCCGAACAGGTGGAGCGACAGTTTGCCCAGTATGGCGAATTGCTCAATCGGATGGCCGAGGAAGAGAGCTGCTGGCAGCTGCCGCTCGCCGCGCTGGTTCCCCCCGTTAAACTCGCGGAACAAAGCCCCGCGCCCGCTCCGCGCGGCTGCCCTGAGCGCCCGGTGTCCGGCGTGGCGGCGGACGAGAGCACTGTCCGTCTGATTTGCGACGCCTTTCGCGAGGTGGTGGGCGAATCGATTATGCCCGCGGATAACTTTTTTGAGGCGGGCGCCACGTCGCTGAATCTGGTGCAGCTGCACGTTTTGTTACAACGTCACGAATTTTCCACGCTGACGCTGCTTGATCTCTTTACCCACTCCTCTCCAGCCGCTCTGGCCGAATACCTTACCGGCGTCGCGATGGAGGAGAAAGCCACACGCTCTCGCCCGGTTCGCCGACGCCAGCGGCGGATTTAGCGCGAACCAAACTGATTTTTTCCGGGACGCCGTCGCGCAAGCGCGGCGTGCCATTGACTTTGTGACTCTTAGGAAACGAGACCGATTATGGATAACTTGCGCTTCTCTTCTGCGCCGACAGCAGATTCCATTGATGCATCGATCGCTGAACGCTACCCGGACTGCGAACCTGTCGCGGTGATCGGCTACGCCTGCCATTTTCCTGAAGCGCCCGATGGCGAAACGTTCTGGCAAAACGTGCTGGAAGGCCGTGAATGCAGCAGGCGCTTTACCCGCGAGGCGCTGCTGGCCGCCGGTCTGGATGCCGCGGTGATTGACGATCCTCATTACGTCAATATCGGGACGGTTTTAGACAACGCCGACTGCTTCGACGCCGCCCTGTTTGGCTACTCGCGGCAAGAAGCCGAATCTATCGATCCGCAGCAGCGGCTGTTTTTGCAGGCGGTCTGGCATGCGCTGGAGCATGCCGGCTATGCCCCCGGCGCCGTCCCCCACAAGACCGGCGTTTTCGCCTCTTCCCGGATGAGCACCTATCCCGGCCGCGAAGCCCTGAACGTCACGGAAGTCGCGCAGGTCAAGGGTCTGCAGTCGCTGATGGGTAATGATAAGGACTATATTGCCACCCGCGCCGCGTATAAGCTCAATCTGCACGGCCCGGCGCTATCGGTACAGACCGCCTGCTCCAGTTCGCTGGTTGCGGTGCATCTGGCCTGCGAAAGTTTGCGCGCGGGGGAGTCCGATATGGCGGTGGCCGGCGGCGTGGCGCTCTCTTTCCCCCAGCAGGCGGGCTACCGCTACCAGCCCGGGATGATTTTCTCTCCCGATGGCCACTGTCGCCCTTTTGACGCCTCGGCAGAAGGCACCTGGGCCGGCAACGGTCTCGGCTGCGTGGTACTGCGCCGCCTGAGAGATGCGCTGCTGTCAGAGGATCCGATTATTGCCGTGATCCTCTCCAGCGCGGTCAACAACGACGGTAGCCGAAAAGTGGGTTATACCGCGCCGTCGGTGGCAGGACAGCAAGCGGTCATCGAAGAGGCGTTAATGCTGGCGGCGATCGATGACAGACAGATTGGCTACATTGAAACCCACGGTACCGGCACGCCGCTGGGAGACGCGATTGAAATTGAAGCGCTGCGCAACGTTTATGCGCCCCGCCCGCCGCATCAGCGCTGCGCGCTCGGTTCGGTAAAAAGCAATGTTGGCCATCTGGATACGGCGGCCGGGATTGCCGGGTTGCTGAAAACCATCCTCGCGGTCAACTGCGGACAAATTCCGCCGATGCTAAATTTTGCCACGCCAAACCCGGCGCTCAAGCTCGACGAAAGCCCGTTCACCGTACCGGTGACGGCCCAGACGTGGCAGGACGAAATACGCTACGCGGGCGTCTCCTCCTTTGGCATTGGCGGCACAAACTGCCACATGATCGTCGCCTCGCTGCCCGATGAGCTCAAATTACCGTTGCCTGGTGCGGATGACGGTAGCAGGAGCACCGCGCTGCTGCTCAGCGCCGCCAGCGACACCGCGTTGCGGCAGCTGGCTACGGACTATGCTCGGGCGCTGAGGGAAAACGCGGATGCCAGTAATCTGGCCTTCACGGCTTTGCGCGCCCGCCGTCTCGATCTCCCCTTTCGTCTGGCGACGGCATTAAATGATGATACCGCCGCTGCCCTTAGCGCCTGGGCTGGAGAACAGGCCGGGGCGCCGGTTTATAGCGGCCACGGCGTCAGCGGTAAGCAGGTGTGGCTGTTTACCGGGCAGGGCTCGCACTGGCGGACCATGGGCCACGCCATGTGCCAGCGTTCGAAGGTGTTTGCCGACACGCTTGAACGCTGTTTTTCCGCCTGTCGTGAAATGCTCACGCCCTCCCTGCGCGACGCGATGTTTAATCCCGACTCGGCGCAGCTGGAGGAGATGACCTGGGCGCAGCCGGCCATCGTTGCCTTTGAAATCGCCATGGCGGCGCACTGGCGCGCCGAGGGATTGCAGCCGGATTACGCCATCGGTCACTCGGTGGGCGAATTTGCCGCCGCCGTGGTCTGCGGACACTATACGATTGAACAGGTTATGCCGCTGGTTTGCCGCCGCGGGGCGCTGATGCAGCTGTGCGCAAACGGCGCGATGGTGGCGGTGTTCGCGCAAGAAGAGGCGCTGATGCCGCTGGCCCGCCAGTTTGAGCTGGATCTGGCGGCCAACAACGGCACCCGGCATACGGTCTTTTCCGGGCCGGAAGCCCGTATTGCGGAATTTTGCGCCGCGCTTTCGCAGCGTGATATCAGCTATCGTCGCCTGAGCGTTTCCGGCGCGGCGCACTCCGCCTTACTGGAGCCGATACTCGATCGTTTTCAGGACGCCTGCGCCGGGCTGCACGCAGAGCCCGGGCAGCTACAGCTTATTTCCACCCTCACCGCCGGGGCCATAGATGCGTCGACGCTCAATCAGGCGGATTACTGGCGCCGCCATATGCGCCAGCCGGTGCGCTTTATCCAGAGTATTCAGGCGGCGCACAAGCTCGGCGCCCGCGTTTTTATAGAGATGGGACCCGATGCCCAGCTGATTACCTCCGGACAGCGCGAATACCGGGATAACGCTTACTGGATAGCCAGCGCCCGCCGTAACCAGGAGGCGAGCGCTGTCCTGAATCAGGCGCTGCTCCAGCTGTACGCCGCCGGCGTCACCCTGCCGTGGGCAGACTTACTGGCGGGCAATGGGCAACGTATCTCTGCGCCACGCTATCCGTTCGCGACCGAGCGTTACTGGAAAGAGCACGTTTCCAACGTCTGCGAGCCTGACGACGTCGTGCTGTCCGCCGGCGCTGAGGTGGCGAGTCGCGCCGCGGCAGCGCTCGATCTTCCCCGGCTGGAAGCGCTTAAACGCTGCGCCACGCGGCTACACGCCATCTATGTCGATCGGCTGGTACAACGCTGTGCGGACGATGCCATTGCCAGCGGCGTCGACGCCATGACCATTATGCGCCGAGGCCGTCTGCTGCCGCGCTACCAGCAGCTGCTTCAACGCCTGCTGAATAACTGCGTGGCCGACGGCGACTACCGCTACGCTAACGGGCGTTATTTCCGCGCCCGCCCGATTGAACATGAGCAGAGGGAAGCTCTGCTGGCGGAGCTTGCTGGCTATTGTGAAGGTTTTCAGGCTATTCCCGAGACCATCGCCCGCGCCGGCGAACGGCTGTATGAAATGATGAGCGGCGAGGAAGAGCCGGTGGCGATCATCTTCCCGCAGGGCGCCTCCGACGGCGTGGAGGTCCTCTATCAGGAATTCAGCTTTGGCCGCTATTTCAACCAAATCGCCGCCGGTATCTTACGCGGTCTCGTCCAGACGCGTCAGCCCCAGCGCCCTTTACGAATCCTGGAAGTCGGCGGCGGTACCGGCGGCACCACCGCGTGGCTGCTGCCGGAACTCAACGGCGTTCCGGCGCTGGAGTACCACTTCACCGATATCTCCGCCCTGTTTACCCGCCGCGCCCAGCAGAAATTCGCCGACTATGGCTTTGTGCGCTACCACGAACTGGATCTCGAAAAAGAGGCGCAGTCCCAGGGGTTCCAGGCAAACTCATACGATCTTATCGTGGCGGCGAACGTAATCCACGCCACTCGCCATATTGGCCGCACGCTCGATAATCTGCGCCCTCTGCTCAAACCGGGCGGACGCCTGCTGATGCGCGAAATCACCCAGCCAATGCGTCTGTTTGATTTCGTTTTTGGCCCGCTGGTGCTTCCGCTCCAGGATATCGACGCCCGCGAAGGCGAGCTCTTCCTCACCCCCCAACAGTGGCAGCAGCAGTGTCGCCGTGCCGGATTCAGCAAAGTGACGTGGCTACCGCAGGAGGGTAGCCCGACCGCCGGTATGAGCGAACATATCATTCTCGCCACGCTGCCCGGTCAGGGGATATCCTCGTCATCAGCATCCGCACTGGGGCAGACGTTGCCGGATAATGCTGATGATCTCGCCGACTGGTCCGATTGCGCGGGTCAGCCGGAACGGTTTAACGCCCGCTGGCAGGAGGCCTGGCGGCGGCTCTCAGCACGGCACGGCGACAATTCCCCCGTGGAACCGCCCCAGGTCAGCCCCCCGCAGTGGCTGGGGGAGGTGCGCTTAAGCTGGCGAAACGCCGCCTTTTCCCGCGGCGAGATGCGCGTGGAAGCCCGTCATCCTGATGGCGAGTGGCTGCCGCTGGCTCCCGCCGCGCCTGTTCCTGCGCCGCAGACGCATTATCAATGGCGCTGGACGCCCTTCAGCGCCGCCAGCGATGGCCGCCCACTGGCATTTCGCTTCAGCGCCGGTACGCTTGCGCACGAAAATGAGCTGGCGCAATGCGGTATCCTTCACGATCCGCAGGCCGCTTCGGTGCTCATGATTGTCGAGGAGAGCGAACAGACGCTGGCGTTAGCGAAACAAGTGAAGGAGGCCCTGACCACCGGCGCCGGAGGATTGATTGCGATCACTCGCCGCGCGTGGCAGGTTGAGGAGAATGAGGCGCTCGCCGCGTCTCATCACGCTCTGTGGGCTTTGCTTCGCGTCGCGGCCAATGAACAGCCGGAACGCTTGATTGCCGCCATCGATCTGGCCGAAAACACGCCATGGGAAACGCTGCGTCAGGGATTGAGCGCCGTCTCCCTTTCTCAGCGCTGGCTCGCCGCAAGGGGCAACGCCCTCTGGCTCCCCTCCCTGGCGCCGAATCCAGGGCGCGCCGCCGATCTTCCGGCAAATGTCTTCGCTGGCGATACCCGCTGGCATCTGGTGACCGGCGCGTTTGGCGGATTGGGCCGCCTTGCCGTTAACTGGCTCAAGGAAAAAGGGGCGCAACGTATTGCCCTGCTGGCGCCGCGCGTGGATGCCTCCTGGCCGGGCGACATCGAGGGCGTGCAAATCCGCGTCTGCCGTTGTGATGTTGGCAACGCCCGACAGCTGACCAGGGTTCTCGATAAGCTGGCGGGCGATGGCGGCATTGCCGGGGCGATCCACGCCGCAGGCGTATTGGCTGATGGGCCGCTGCAGGATCTGGACGATCGCCAGTTGGCCGCGGTTTTCGCGGTGAAAGCGCAGGCGGCAGACCAGCTGCGGCAAAGCCTGAGCAACCACAACGCACGCTATCTTATTCTTTACTCCTCCGCAGCCGCCGCCCTCGGCGCGCCGGGTCAGAGCGCCCATGCGCTGGCCTGCGGCTATCTGGACGGGCTGGCGCGGCAACATACTTCTGATGATACTCCGAAAACGATAACCATTGCCTGGGGCGCCTGGGGGGAAAGCGGTCGGGCGGCCACGCCGGAAATGCTGGCGACGCTGGCCAGCCGCGGCATGGGCGCGTTAAGCAATGCCGAAGGCTGCTGGCATCTGGAACAGGCAGTGATGCGCGGTGCTCCATGGCGGCTGGCGATGCGTGTTTTCAGCGACAACATGCCTCCGCTACAACAGGCCCTGTTCCATAGCGGGTCCGCAGAAAAAGCCGCAGTGCCGGTCAGCCCTCCTGCGGATGACAACGTCTTTATCGGCAACCTGAGCGATGAAACGGCGGTAATGACATGGCTGAAAAAACGCATCGCGGTTCAGTTACGGCTAAGCGATCCGGTATCGCTGCAGGCAAATCAGGATCTATTGCCGCTGGGCATGGATTCGCTGCTCTTCCTTGAGCTCAGTAGCGATATTCAGCACTACCTGGGCGTGCGCATCAATGCGGAACGGGCGTGGCAGGATCTGTCGCCGCGCGGGCTCACGCAGCTTATCTGTTCTATACCAGAGAAGACGCCTGCCGCTTCGCAGCCGGAAGCGTTACGGCACGACGCCGATGAGCGTTATGCCCCCTTCCCTCTGACGCCGATTCAGCACGCCTACTGGCTGGGAAGAACCCATCTTATTGGTTATGGCGGCGTTGCCTGTCACGTGCTGTTTGAGTGGGATAAACGCCACGATGAACTCGACCTCTCCCTACTGGAGAAAGCATGGAACCAGCTTATTGCCCGTCACGATATGCTGCGAATGGTGGTGGATGCCGACGGCCAACAGCGCGTTCTGGCGACAACCCCGACGTATCGCATCCCGCGCGACGATCTGCGCGCGCTCTCCCCGCAGGAGCAGCGCCTGGCGCTGGAAAAACGGCGGCAGGAACTGAGCTATCGCGTTTTACCCGCCGACCAGTGGCCTCTTTTTGAACTGGTGGTCAGCGAAATCGACGATTGTCGCTATCGCCTGCACATGAACCTCGATCTTCTGCAGTTCGATGTGCAGAGTTTTAAAGTTATGATGGACGATCTGGCGCAGGCCTGGCGCGGAGAGACGCTGGCGCCGCTCGATATCACCTTTCGCGATTATGTGATGGCTGAACAGGCGCGCCGGCAGACGGCGGCATGGCACGATGCCTGGGAGTACTGGCAGGAAAAACTACCGCAATTACCCCTGGCGCCGGAACTGCCGGTGGTGGAGACGCCGCCGGAAATTCCACACTTCACCACGTTCACCTCAACGATCGGCAAGCCTGCGTGGCAGGCCGTTAAGCAGCGCTGGCAGCAGCAAGGGCTCACCCCTTCTGCCGCGCTGCTCACGCTGTTTGCCGCCACCCTCGAGCGCTGGAGCCGCACCGCTGAATTTACCCTGAACCTGACTTTCTTTAATCGCCAGCCGGTTCATCCGCAAATTAACCAGTTGATTGGTGATTTTACCTCCGTCACGCTGGTCGATTTTAACTTCACCGCGCCGGCGACGCTGCAAGAGCAGATGCAACGAACCCAGCAGCGCCTGTGGCAGAACATGGCGCACAGCGAAATGAACGGCGTCGAGGTGATCCGCGAGCTGGGGCGCCTGCGCGGATCGCAGCATCAACCGCTGATGCCGGTGGTGTTTACCAGCATGCTGGGAATGACGCTGGAAGGCATGGCTATCGATCGGGCGATGAGTCGCCTGTTCGGTGAACCCTGCTATGTGTTCACGCAAACGCCACAGGTCTGGCTGGATCATCAGGTCATGGAGAGCGATGGCGAGTTAACGTTTAGCTGGTACTGCATGGATAACGTGCTGGAGCCGGGCACAGCGCAAGCCATGTTTACAGACTATTGCGCCATCCTGCAGGCCGCTATTGCCAGCCCTGAAAGCCTGCAGACGATGGCCTGCGGTATTGCCGAACAGAACCCGCGCCGCCGCTGGCCGCTCAACGCGCAGACGGACTACGATTTGCGGGATATTGAGCAGGCAACGCTGGACTATCCCGGTATCCAGCGGGCCAGAGTGGAACTAAGCGAAAATGGCGCATTAACGCTGGATATCGTCATGGCCGAGGGGCCGTCGCCCTCCGCGCTCGCCCCGGCTGAGCGCGATCTCGCCTCGCTGGCGCTGCCGTTGCCTGAGCAGGCGCAACTTGATGAACTGGACGCGACCTGGCGCTGGCTGGAGGCGCGTGCGCTACGAGGGATCGCCGACACGCTGACTCGCCATGGTTTATTCACCTCGCCGGAGAGCGCCCATCGCTTTAGCGAAATTGTACAGGCGCTGGCCGCGCAGGGGGCCCGGCGACGGCTGCTGCGCCAGTGGCTACAGTGTTTGACGGAAAGAGAATGGTTGGCCCGCGAGGGGGATAGCTGGCGCAGCCGCATGGCGTTCAGCGAGATCCCCGGGCCGCAGGATGCCTGCCCGCCAACCCAATGGAGTCAGGCGCTGGCGCAGTATCTGGACGCCTCTATTTCCCGCCACGACGACCTTTTCTCCGGGCAGTGTTCGCCGCTGGAACTGCTGTTCAATGAGCCGTTGCGCGTAACCGACGCGCTGTATCGCGAAAACCCCGCCAGTGCCTGTCTGAATCGCTATACCGCACAGATTGCCGCCCTGTGCGGCGCAGAACGCATCCTCGAGGTGGGCGCCGGAACCGCAGCCACCGCGGAGCCGGTGCTGAAGGCCACGCAAAGCACGCGACGTTCATACCATTTCACCGATGTCTCCACGCAGTTCCTCAACGATGCCCGGAGCCGTTTCCACGATCAATCGCGGGTTTCTTACGCCTTATTCGACATTAACCAGCCGCTGGATTTCGCCGCCCATCCGGCAGAAGGATACGACCTGATTATTGCCGTCAATGTGCTTCACGACGCCAGTCATATCGTTCAGACGTTGCGCCGATTAAAGCTGCTGCTGAAAACCGGCGGACGTTTGCTGATCGTCGAGGCGACGGAGCGAGACAGCGTATTTCAGCTGGCGAGCGTCGGCTTTATCGAGGGATTGAGCGGATACCGTGATTTCCGCCGCCGGGATGAGAAACCCATGCTCGCCCGTTCGGCGTGGCAGGAAGTGCTTGTGCAAGCCGGGTTTGTCAACGAGCTGGCGTGGCCGACGCAGGAATCCTCGCCTCTGCGCCAGCATCTGCTGGTCGCGCGTTCGCCTGGCGTGAATCGACCGGATAAAGCAGCCGTAAGACGCTATCTGCAGCAGCGTTTTGGCTCCGGCCTGCCCGCATTACGGATTCGCCAACAAGAAGCGTTACTTGCGCCGCTGCGTACCCCGTCCGTTGCGCAGATTGCCCCAGCCGAATCGACCCCGGTCGCCGGGGGCGATCCGACGCTGGAAAAACAGGTCGCTGAACTCTGGCAATCGCTACTTTCTCGCCCCGTGGCCAGACATCACGACTTTTTTGCGCTGGGCGGCGACAGTCTGATGGCGACAAGGATGGTCGCGCAGCTGAACCGCAGAGGAATTGCCAGCGCCAGCCTTCAGGATCTGTTCACCCATTCAACGCTCAGCGACTTCTGCGCCCATCTGCAGGCCTGTTCGTCGGCAGAGGACAATCCTGTGCTCATTTGCCACGGCGCGGGTGATGAAACGTTGTTTATTTTCCACGCTTCCGACGGCGATATCAGCGCCTGGCTGCCGCTTGCCCGGGCGCTGGACAGGCGCGTATTCGGCCTGCAGGCAAAATCGCCGCAGCGTTTTGCCACGCTTGATCGGATGATCGATGAGTATGTCGCATCCATCCGTCGCCAGCAGCCACACGGCCCCTATGTGCTGGCGGGATGGTCGTACGGCGCTTTTCTTGCAGCTGGCGCCGCGCAGCGTCTGTACGCCAAAGGCGAGCAGGTACGGCTGGCGTTAATCGATCCCGTGTGTCGACAGGATTTTCGTTGCGCCAACCGGACGGCCCTGCTGCGGCTGTTAGCCGAAGGGAATACGCCGCTGGCGCTGCCGGAACATTTTGACCGGCTGACGCCCGCCCGCCAGCTTGCCGTCTTCATCGACCTTTCCAGAACGGCGGGAATGGTGCCGCAAAACCTGACGCGGCAAGCGGCAGAAACGTGGATCGACAACATCGCGCATCTGCTGCGTTTACTGGCCGGGCATACGCCGGGCGAAGCCGTTGCGCTTCCCTGCCTCATCCTGCATGCCGTAATGAGACCCGCGCGCTGGACGCCAGCGGAGACCGAATGGCGGGCCTGGATGGACCGCGCCGACCGCTATGCGATTAAAGCCAGTCACTGGCAAATCATGCTGGAGCCCCCCCACGTTCAGGCTTGCTCGCAGCATATCCAGCGCTGGCTTGGCGCAACCTCAACGCAACCGGAGAACACCTTATGATGCCGTCCACCTTCGACAAACAACGCGTACTGATTGTGGGCGCCAAATTCGGCGAAATGTACCTTAACGCCTTTATGCAGCCCCAGGAGGGGCTCGAACTGGTTGGCCTGCTGGCCCAGGGAAGCCCGCGCGCAAAAGAGCTGGCCCAGGCGTTTGGTATCCCGCTGTATACCTCGCTCGAACAGATAAAGGAGATGCCGGATATCGCCTGTATCGTCGTGCGCTCGACCGTCGCCGGCGGGAGCGGAACGCAGCTTGCCCGGCACTTTTTAACTCACGGCGCGCACGTTATTCAGGAGCATCCCCTCCACCCGGATGATGTCCGTTCATTACAAGCGCTGGCGCAGGAACAGGGGCGTTGCTATTGGGTCAATACGTTTTATCCGCACGCGCTTGCCGGTCGCGAGTGGCTCAGGGACGCGGAGCAGTTACGTCGCTGTCTGGATCGGGGGCCGTCGATTGTCCATGCCACCACCAGCCGGCAGTTGCTCTACTCCACTCTCGATTTATTGCTGCTGGGTCTGGGCGTGGATGCCGCCAGCGTGGCGTGCGAAGTGGTCGGCAGCTTCAGCGACTTTCACTGTCTGAGACTCTACTGGCCGGAGGGAGAGGCGTGCCTGCTGCTTCAGCGCTATCTCGATCCTGACGATCCGGATATGCACAGCCTGATTATGCACCGTCTGCTGCTGGGATGGCCGGAAGGATATCTTTCGCTGGAGGCGAGCTACGGCCCCGTCATCTGGTCATCCAGCCTGTTTGTCGCCGAACATCAGGAGAATGCTCGCAGCCTCTACCGCAGACCGGAGATCCTGCGCGACCCGCCGGGTCAGACGCGCAGCCCGGCGCCCCTGAGCTGGCGTGATTGCTGTGAAACCGCCGGGCCTGAGGGCGTCGGAAGATTACTCCATCAGCTGCGCAGCCATCTGGCGGGCGAAAATGCGCCTGCCGCCTGCCACGGCGCTCATCAGCTGGCGGTGTCGTACCTATGGCAGCAGATTTTACGCGCGACCGGCAATGCCGAGATCCGCCACCTGAAGCCGCCGCGTCATGAACGGTTAACGGCTTTCTACCGCCACGATGAGGAGTCCCGATGATGCAATCTGCCATGTGTACTCCGTTATGGCCCGCCCGCAGCGCCAGTACGGCGCATCTGGTGATGTGCCCCTTCGCGGGCGGCAGCAGTAGCGCGTTTCGCTGCTGGCGAGAGCAGCCTATGGCGGACATCGCGCTTTCCCTGGTAACCTGGCCGGGACGCGATCGCCTGCGCCATCTGACGCCGCTCAACAGCATTATGCCGCTGGCGGTACGGCTGGCGAACGAACTGCAACAGAGCGTATCTCCTGAGGCGCCGCTGCTGCTCGCCGGGCACAGTATGGGCGCGCAGGTGGCGTTTGAAACCTGTCGCCTTCTGGAGCAACGAGGACATGCGCCGCATGGCCTGATTATTTCGGGGTGCCATGCTCCTCATCTCCATTCCGAACGCCGACTCAGCCATCGCGATGATGCCGACTTTATCGCTGAGCTGATAGATATTGGCGGATGTTCGCCTGAGCTGCGGGAAAACGAGGAGTTAATATCGCTGTTTCTTCCCCTCCTGCGCGCCGATTTTTACGCCACCGAGCATTATCATTACGACTCGCCCGATCGCGCCTCGCCACTGCGCACGCCTGCGCTGCTCATATGCGGCAGCCGCGACCGCGAAGCCTCCCGGCAGCAGGTCGACGCCTGGCGTCAGTGGCTGACCCACGTTACCGGGCCGGTCACAATCGACGGCGATCACTTCTATCCCATTCAACAATCCCGCGCCTTCTTTACGCAGATTGTCCGCCATTTTCCCGACGCATTTTCGACGCTGACCGCTGTGCAAAAACAGTCCAGTACTTCTGAAAGGTGACGCATGCACGCTTCTTTTAACACTCTGATTGAACAGTATCCCTTACCTATTGCCGCACAGCTGCGCTGCTGGGCGGCGCGTTATTCCACGCAAACAGCGCTCGTTGATGACGGGGGCGCGCTAAGCTACAGCGAGCTTGATGTCCGGGTCGACCAGCTTGCCGCAGGGTTAGACTCGCTGGGGTTGCGTTCAGGACAGCATGTGATTGTGCAGCTTCCAAACGGCAACGCCTTCGTGATCCTGTTGTTCGCCTTGTTAAGACTCGGCGCGATCCCCGTTCTGGCGATGCCCTCCCAGCGGGAGCTGGATATCGACGCGCTGATCGCGCTGGCGCAACCCGTCGCTTATTTTATTCACGGGGAAAACCATGCAGGGCTGGGCCGCCAGATGATGCATAAACACGCCTGCTTGCGTCATGTTCTGACCATCGAACAATGCGCAGATGACGAATTTACGCCGCTGTTCTCGCTGCGCGGCGAGCTTCAGGCGTGGCGGCAGCCCGAGGTTTCCGCCACCGCGCTGCTGCTGCTTTCAGGCGGCACCACCGGGACGCCAAAGCTTATTCCGCGACGGCACGCCGACTATAGCTATAACTTCAGCGCCTCTGCCGAACTGTGCGGCATCAACGCCCAAAGCGTATATCTCGCCGTCCTTCCCGTGGCGCATAATTTTCCGCTGGCCTGTCCCGGTATTCTGGGAACGCTTGCCTGCGGCGGGAAGGTGGTGCTGACCAACAGCGCCAGCTGCGATGAGGTGATGCCATTAATCGCCGAATGCCGGGCGACGCACGTCGCGCTGGTGCCGGCCCTGGCGCAGCTCTGGGCGCAGGCCAGAGAGTGGGAAGAGAGCGATCTCTCTTCGCTGCGCGTCATTCAGGTGGGCGGCGCCCGCCTCGATCCGACGCTGGCAGAGCAGATCATCGCCACCTTTAACTGCACCCTGCAGCAGGTATTCGGCATGGCGGAGGGGCTGCTTTGCTTTACCCGTCTCAACGATCCGCTGGTCAGCGTTCTCCATAGCCAGGGGCGCCCGCTATCTCCCCTGGATGAAATTCGCGTCGTTGACGAAGAAGAGAACGACGTTGCGCCTGGCGAAACCGGACAGTTATTAACGCGCGGCCCTTACACGATTTCGGGCTATTATCGCGCTCCCGAGCACAATGCCCGGGCCTTTACCGCGCAAGGATTTTACCGTACGGGCGATAATGTCAGGCGCGATGAGGCGGGAAACCTGTACGTTGAGGGACGCATAAAAGAGCAGATCAACCGCGCCGGAGAGAAAATTGCCGCGGCGGAAGTGGAAGCGGCGCTGATGCGTCTGGAGGCGGTAAAGGATTGCGCCGTGGTTGCCGCGCCGGACACGCTGCTTGGCGAGCGAATTTGCGCGTTTATCAACGCGCAGCAGACGCCATTTGACTATCAACAGTTGCGTCACCAGCTAACCCAGCTGGGGCTCAGCGCGTGGAAAATTCCGGACCAAATTGAGCTTCTGACCCACTGGCCGCTCACCGCCGTCGGCAAGGTAGATAAAAAACGCCTGACGGCGCTCGCCACCGAGCGTTGTCGCCATACGTCACAATAAGCGCAACCCTACCCGAAACAGGTGGAAATAAACCCGTTTCGGGTAGCAGCACAATTAGAAATAGTTATCATTTTCAATTCACCGTTGTGGCTATTTTTGGCGTTTCGCCGTTTTACAGGGACTCATAACAATGAAAATGACACGGTTTTACCCTCTGATTGTGGGAGGGTTTCTGCTCCCGGGCATGGCTCATGCCCAGACTGCACAGCAAGACGAAACCACGCTGGTGGTCACCGCCAGTAAACAGTCTTCCCGCTCGGCATCAGCCAATAACGTCTCTTCTACCGTTATCAGCGCGACGGAGTTAAGCGACGCAGGCGTTACCGCCAGCGACAAACTCCCCCGAGTGTTGCCCGGACTCAATATTGAAAATAGCGGCAATATGCTTTTTTCAACGATCTCGCTTCGCGGCATCTCTTCTGCCCAGGACTTCTATAACCCTGCCGTCACCCTGTATGTCGACGGGGTTCCCCAGCTATCTACTAACACCATCCAGGCGCTAACCGATGTGCAAAGCGTGGAGCTGCTGCGGGGTCCCCAGGGAACCTTGTATGGCAAAAGCGCTCAGGGCGGGATTATCAACATCGTCACGCAGCAGCCGGACAGTACCCCGCGCGGCTATATTGAAGGCGGCGTCAGCAGCCGCGACAGCTATCGTAGCAAGTTCAACCTGAGCGGCCCTCTTCAGGATGGTCTGCTCTATGGCAGCGTAACGCTGTTACGCCAGGTTGATGACGGCGAGATGATTAACCCTGCGACGGGAAGCGATGATTTAGGCGGCACCCGCGCCAGCATAGGGAATGTGAAACTGCGTCTGGCGCCGGACGAGCAGCCCTGGGAAATGGGGTTTGCCGCCTCGCGCGAATGTACTCGCGCGACACAGGATGCCTATGTGGCATGGAATGATATTAAGAGCCGTAAACTGTCGATCGACCCGGGGTCGCCGGACCCGTATATGCGGCGCTGCACTGAGAGCCAGACGCTCAGCGGGAAATACAGCACCGAGGACTGGGTTTTCAATCTGATCGGCGCCTGGCAGCAGCAGAATTATTCACGCACTTTTCCTTCCGGCTCACTGATCGTCAATATGCCCCAACGCTGGAATCAGGATGTGCAGGAGCTACGCGCCGCGACTCTCGGCGAGACGCGGACCGTGGATATGGTGTTCGGATTGTACCGGCAGAATACCCGGGAGAAGCTAAATTCAGCCTACGATATGCCGACAATGCCCTATTTAAGCAGCACCGGCTACACCACCGCCGAAACGCTGGCCGCCTACAGCGATCTGACCTGGCATTTAACCGATCGTTTTGACATCGGCGGCGGCGCGCGTTTCTCACATGATAAAGCCAGCACGCAGTATCACGGCAGTATGCTCGGTAACCCCTTTGGCGATCGTGGTAAAAGCAGTGATGACCACGTGCTCGGACAGCTCTCCGCAGGCTATATGCTGACCGACGACTGGCGGGTGTATACCCGCGTAGCGCAGGGATATAAACCTTCCGGATATAATATCGTGCCTACCGCAGGCCTTGATGCCAGGCCGTTCAGCGCGGAAAAATCCATCAACTACGAAATTGGCACCCGCTACGAGACCGCCGACGTCACGCTGCAAGCCGCGACGTTTTATACCCACACCAAAGATATGCAGCTCTACTCTGGTCCGGTCGGGATGCAGACCTTAAGCAACGCGGGGAGAGCCGACGCCACCGGCGTTGAGCTTGAGGCAAAATGGCGGTTTGCGCCCGGCTGGTCATGGGACATCAATGGCAACATGATCCGTTCCGAATTCACCAATGACAGTGAGCTGTATCACGGCAACCGGGTGCCGTTTGTTCCGCGTTACGGCGCGGGGAGCAGCGTGAACGGCATGATTGATACCCGTTATGGGGCGCTGATGCCCCGACTGGCGGTGAATCTGGTAGGACCGCATTATTTCGATGGCGATAACCAGCTGCGGCAAGGGACTTACGCCACCCTCGACAGCAGCCTGGGCTGGCAGGCGACTGAACGGATGAATATTTCCGTCTATGTCGATAATCTGTTCGATCGCCGTTACCGTACCTACGGCTATATGAACGGCAGCAGCGCTGTCGCGCAGGTCAATATGGGCCGCACCGTGGGGATCAATACGCGCATTGATTTCTTCTGACAATCGATAGAGGGGGGCGATTAGCGCATCCCCTTCACCGCTGACTCACCGCTGGGTTTGACCGCCTCCGGTCGGGAGCATAAGCTGCAGAACAGGATAGCGTTCCAGCCAGCGTTTTTCCGCCACGCGCTGGCGGAAAATATTCAGCTTATCGCCCTCAAATTCCGGCGTTGGCCGCAGGCGACGTTCAAACAGATCGTCGAGTCCGTAAGGCGCAATGACCTCAATAAGGCCAGAGCGCCCTATTCTGACCGCGATGGCCGTCGCCGTCTCAGGCCAGTAGCTAAGCGCATTCTCCGTTGAATGATAAGGTTGATTACCGTTACGCTGGTGCATTCTGGCCTGATTCTTCACCGACCAGTTAAAGGCGGGCGACCGTTGGCAAAGCCCCACTTCCAGCGCGTTATCGTGGGCAGCACTGCAGCTTTTCGGATCGAACCAGACAACATCCACATCACCCGAAACCGGCCTTTGACCGTATCCGTGCAGATGATCCCAAACCGCATCTCTGACCAGGCCGGCACCGATCCAGCCATCGTTGAGTTCGAGCGCCTGAACGGCATAAAGCGCCTCCATTCTGAGCGGGTCGCTGAATAATAATCTCTGTAATTCGTCCTGATATTTCATTCTTCGCCTGGTGCCGTCTGATTGCCTGGCGACAAATCTGCCTGATGGCAGAGTGGTTATCAACCTTCCGATTATCTTGTATGATGGCGAACAATTATCGTCTCACTCTTAAAGGTGGCCAGGTGCTTGATCTAAAGCTAAGAGAAGTGAATAACAATCTGTCCGCCAAAGAGCGTCTTGTCGCCGACTATATTCTGGCGAATAAGCCGCTGCTAAAAAGCATGAGCATTCAGACCCTGGCCAAAGCGAATGATGTCAGCACCACAACCATCCTGCGTCTCTGCCACAAACTCGGCTATCAGGGTTTCAGCGATCTTAAAATTGATCTGATCACCTCTTCTGGTCATCCCCAGCACGACAAGGTTTTACAGGAGGATATCAATCTTGATGACTCTGTAGAGAGCGTCAATCATAAAATCCAGCTGATTGAAAAATCCTCCATTGATGAGACCCATGCCATCGTGAATATCGAACAGCTAGAGCTGGCGATAGCGCTGATCAGGAAGAGTAATAAGATCGTGATTTACGGTGCCGGCAGCAGCGGACTCGTCGGTAAAGAGCTGGAGTATCAGCTCATCAAAATAAAGAAAGACGTGAGCTGTCACGCGGATTACAGTATCCAGTACAGCATCGTCAATACGCTGGATGAGCATGACCTGGTGATTATTCTCTCCCATTCCGGCGAAAACCTGGAAAGCGTTAAGCTGCTGACCATGGCTCAGCAGCTGGGCGTTCCGTCAATTGCTATCACCAAAATGGGGCAAAGCCGCATCTCTGCTCTCGCTACCGTTCTGTTACACACCATCACCAGCGAAAGCGTATCTCGCCTGATCCCTATCCGTTCAAAAATGTCGCAGCTCTCGGTTATCAATATGCTGGTGACGAATCTCTTTATTCAGCAATACGACGATCGCCTGCTGAAACAAACCCAAAACCGCGCCCAGCGTTTCTACAATCAGAATCACAAATCCTGACGAATAACGCGCTCCAGCCTCCTGCCCTTGCCGTGCCTGCGGCGTCGTAAACCCAACACGGCGCTGAATAACTGAAGAGTGATCACCCTCGCAGAATGAATAAATGGGACTTCTGTCCTGTGTATTCCCTCACCTTAAAGTAATACTATTACTAATATCGAAACAATAAATAGTAACAATGTAACTCAACATCAGCCCGGGAGAACGTATGCAAACTGAAATTCCTGTCATTCTGGTCAGCCACGGTCCTTTTGCCCAGGGGGCGCTTTCCTGTGCGGAAATGCTTATCGGTGAACAGCGCAACGTGTCGGTGATTTCGCTGCAGCCTGAGGCCAATATCAGCGATGTGCGCGCCACGCTGCTCGAGACCTATCTCTCGGTCAATAAGGGAAACGGCGTGGTGATACTGGTCGATATGATGGGCGGTTCGCCATGCAACCTGGCGAGCGAGCTCTTTTTGACCTATCCCGACATCCTGCTGTTCTGCGGGTTCAATATCCCGACGCTGCTGGAAGTGCTCAGCAATCGTGATTTACCGCGCGATGAGATTGCAACAATTATTGAAGACGTTTTCCCGGGTAGCTGTTTTAACGTCGGAAAAACGTTACACGCTGAATACACACAATCGACTGATCTGTAGGGGAAATAAATATGCCGATTAATCTCGCAAGAATTGATGACCGTCTGATTCACGGCCAGGTTATTACCACGTGGGTAAAAAACCACGATATCGAACAAGTGCTCATCATCAACGATAAAGTCGCTGGCGACAAAATCCAGCAATCGGTTTTAACCATGTCCGCGCCGCCCGAATTAAAGGTACAGGTATTCGGCGTGCAGAAATTTATCGAAATCCTGCAAAAAACGGAAATTAAAAGACGCACCATGCTGCTGTTCACTAACAGTATTGATGTAAACACGCTCGTTGAAAACGGGGTGAAAATCGACAAACTCAACGTCGGCGGCATGCGAATGCAGGAAGGCAGAAAGAGTCTTTCCCGCGCCGTCGCGGTAACGCCGGAAGAAGAACAAGCCTTTAAATCGCTAATAGCCAGGAATATACCGGTGGAAATACAGATGGTGCCCAAAGATCCGGTAGTTGATCTGCAAACGTTAATTTAACGCCAGCGCGTATGACGCCTTTTAAAACAGGGAATACTCTATGTTAATTGAAGCTTTTCTGGTCGCCATCTGGGCAGGGATCTGCTCACTGGACGACGTCGGGCCGCAGATGCTGCGTCGCCCGCTTCTGACGGGAACCGTTGCTGGAATTATTATGGGCGATACGGTTCAGGGGCTGGCGATCGCCGCCACGCTGGAGCTGATGTGGATGGGGATCGGCAACGTCGGGGCCTATTCCGCGCCCGACATTATTGCCGGATCAATCATCGGCGTCGCTCTGGGCATTTCCTCCAAAGGCGGTATCGCTGCGGGCATCGCCCTCGCCGTCCCGGTGTCGATACTCTGCCAACAGCTTCTTATCATCTGGCGCTCTTTCGCCAGTTTCCTGAACGTATGGGCGGAGAAGTCCATTCAGGAGGGTGACTATGGTAAGCTGCTGAAAGTCCATTATTTCTCTACGCCGCTGTGGTTTCTGATCCGCGCCGTCCCCTGCTTCCTGGCCGTCTATTTTGGCGGGGACCTGGTGGGTCGGATTCTGGCCGCCATCCCGGAAAGTATTCTGACCGGTATGAGCGTTGCCGCCAAAATGATCCCGGCCATCGGCGTCTGTATCCTCCTCTTAATGCTGCTGAAAGGCCGGATGTGGTTCTTCTTCCTGCTTGGCTTCATGCTCACCACCTATCTGAAGCTGCCGATCATTCCCATTACCTTTATCGCTCTGGCTTTTGCCGTGCTCTATGACATGGCCTACAGCAATGGTCAGAAGGCCGAGAGTTCACCTGCGGAAAAAGAGCAGCAGTCCACTACCGACACTGAAGAAGGATATGACTTATGAGCGATATCGCCTCTTATCGGGTGGCCGAAACCGCAACCCAGGACAAAAAACTGACTAAGCAGGATCTAAACCGTATTTTCTGGAATATCCAGTCAATGTCCTTTTCCTATAACTATGAGAAGTTACAAACCATCGGCTTTGCGCATTGCATGATTCCGGTGCTTGAGCGACTCTACGCTGATGCCGATAAAGCAACGCGCATTAAAGCCATGAAGCGCCACCTTGAGTTTTACAACTCACAGGTGAATACCGGCGCGCTGATCCTTGGCGTCACCGCCGCGCTGGAGGAAAAAACCTCGGAAGAAGAAAAAGAAGCCGTGGTGTCGGTAAAAGCCGGGCTGATGGGACCCTTTGCCGGTCTCGGGGATAGCTTACTCAAATTTACCTGGCTGCCAATCTGCGGCAGTATCGGGGCGGCCTTTGCGCTTCAGGGCAATATTATTGGCCCTCTTCTGATGTTCATCCTGTTTAATATCGTTAACGTCGGCTCAAAATATTTCTTTATCCACTATGGCTATAACAAGGGCGTAGACTTAATCGAGCAGTCGAAAAACTCGAACATTATCCAGCGTATCTCCAACATCGCCAACGTGGTCGGCGTGATGGTGCTGGGGTCGTTAATAGCGACAACCGTAAAAATATCAACTCCGCTGGTTATTGCGGTTGGCGAGCAGTCGATAAAAGTGCAGGAGATGTTCGATAAAGTTATTCCTAACTTGCTGACCCTGCTATTTGCGCTGGGTATCTTTTTCCTCGTCAAAAAATTTAAGGGCAAACATACCGTCGCGCTCATCATCGGCATGATGTGCATCGGCGTCATTTGTTCGATGTTGGGAATTTTAAATTAAGGGAAGATGTATGAATGAAACACCGCAGTTTTCCGTTATTCGTCATAATCATACGCAGCTTGAAATTCATTTTTCCAAAGCATTAGATAACGCCACGCTCTACTGGACGCGAGACCGCGATATTCACACCGCCGAGCGTAACTTGATTACCGATCGTATCTCAGGTCCGGTATATTTTGATGACCCTTTGCAGGCGCGGCAGCGTATCTATTTTATCGTGGAACATGCGCAAAGTTCATGGTTGTTTGGGCTTTGTTGAATAAATCAGATTTCGGGTAAG
>NZ_KV793428.1:0-11591 GCF_001808475.1 Klebsiella sp. HMSC09D12
GTGTGAAAAAAGGTTAGGCGGCGGTCCTTTGGGCGGTCGCCCGTAGGGATTTGATCCCCCCGGCCTATTTGACATTCATTCTCACTTGCAACATTTAATTTCATTCAAATCATTTCAAATGCAACTAATCGAGATGGAAGTCATCATTCAGGGTACGCCGACGCCCGGCGGTCGCATTGCGCGGGCAGGCGCTGGAGTTGTGCCCTGACTGACCGCAGTAGCCGCAGCGCAGGTTTGCACATCGCGATGAACCACCCCATGTTTTAGGGCAATTTGCGACAGTGTGCATCTTTGAACCGCAATAGGTGCAGCGCGTGTAACTCATCGCGTTCTCTCCGTGGCGGTCTTGTGACGGTGGCAGGGCCAGCACAGGCTTTCGAGGTTCGAATCGTCATCGGTCCCCCCATGTGCCTTGGCCTTGATGTGGTCAACCGTCTTTGCTGCGACAGCTCGCCCGCTGCGAAGGCAGTTCTGGCATAAATGGTTATCGCGTTTCAGGATGTGCGCACGCCTGATATCCCACTGGCTACCGTAGCCACGCTCGTGGCGACTCTTTCCCTGTTGATGCTGTTGCCAGCCTTCATTGCGGTGCTTCTCGCAGAAGCCTGAGCGGTCTGTGGTAGTTCCAGGGCATCCACGCTTACGGCACGCACGAGGTATTAAAGTTGGCATGCTTAATCTCACTAATTTGGTGTGTTTCACTTTCTATCCATGATGTTCACGACATAATGATCAGGCCACAATATTGTGGTCATACCTATGGGGGTTTCCATGCCATTAAAACCAGGACAAAACAGTGGTAACGATGGTGGTGTTTATCGTGAACAAGGTCCGAGAGGAGGAAAGACAGATAACTTTACTACGATTCCTGACAACAGGACTGCACCACCTACCTCCAAACCAGGAGGATCTTGGGTCCCCGTAAAAAGAACCCCAGATAGTAAAAGATAAGTATCAAAGCCGGTATATACCGGCTTTTTGCTGCTGCGGACTCAAAGTGATTTTTTTTTGGAGCAATTCGCGGATACCGATCTATTGTGCGCCAGAATGTCGCGCTTCGTCTGCTTATCCAGCACATCGATATCGTGGTCAGTCAGGTAGATGATCCGCACCCAACTGCAGGCCGTATCAACGACTACCGGGGCGGGTAAACTTTTCGCGCAGCTCCCGATCAACATCGTCATCAGGCATATGGCTAACAGTCTGCTGTACATCGCTTGCCTCTTTAGTGACTTCTGCCTTACGTTCTGCCGCGGCGACGATGGCAGCGGCGTTCTCTTCGTTGCGCTGCTGCTCGGCCTTTGATTCAGCTTTACTGGTCCCGCGAGCGTTGCCAATACCGAACGCGGCAGCGATAGCGCCCAGGATGACGACCACCAGCCCAGCAATAATTTCGAAGTTCATTGCTGCGACTCCTTCAGTTTGTCGGCCGTATCTTTCAATGCTGGCTGGCGCACGTATTGCGATAGCACGGCCAGCACCACCAGCGCAGGGCTAATCAACGCAACGATATTTGGCGGCAGAATACTTTTGATATCCGGTGGCAGCATCGCCCAGGCGTGCAGCGCAGCATCCGGGAACGACTGCGCCCATACACCAACCAGCGCGCCGATAGCTCCCAGCTTTACAGACCACGTTTTCAGCAGCAAGCTGGCATGCCCTACGAACTCCAGCCGGGTATATTTGCGCAGAAGTAACAGAACGAGCACAGCCACCAGCACAAGCAAAGCGAAAATAATCATCTTCACATGACACGCTCCTTAACCCAGCCGTAGAGAAAATCCTCGTTGGCTTCGCGGCCCTCCGCCAGTTCGAGGTATCTGGCACCCTGGCTGCAGTTCAGCGCACGCAACAGAACCTGTTCACCCTCTTTCCCGCGGGCTGAAAGATATCCCTTAAGCGCGGTGATGGTTCGGGGGCCAATGGCGCCATCCGGGATCAGATCGGGGTATAGCTTCCCGCGCATGTTCAGAGCAGTGAGCCAGCGCTGGAAAAACTTACTGGCGACGCTGGGCCCCATGTTCACGCCAGTGTCGCAAAGCTCATCCGCCAGTAACGTAGACAAACTCGCTACCTGGTCGAACCGGGGGCCGGTCCAGTAATCGCTCAGCAGGATTTGCTTTGCTGTTTCCCTGGGCAGGTTTCGCATATCACCGGTGTAGCCATGTGCGCGAGCTGTGGTTTGCGTGATGCCCCAGCGGGTTGGCCCGCCTTTATCAGAGGGGTGATCGACATAACCACCCTCTTTTCCGAGGATCCCCTCGATAATCTTTTCTGCTGTCATTGTGCTTTCACTCCAGTAATTCGTTCCCAGAAATACGTGAGCGCTACGGAACCCATAGCGCCACTGATACCGGCAGTGGCCAGTATCATGTAAATACTCAGGCCACCTTCAATGCTGATGAGCCCACCAATAACCCCGGTAAAAGCCGAAACCACAATCTGCGCAAAAGCATTTATCCAGCTCCATTTTGCTTTGCCCTGCTTCACATCCATCAGGAATCGGACAAGGCCGCCCCAACCAGCAATGATCAGCAGAGCCAGCCAGGTGATTCCGGCCATGCTTTCTTTGTCTTGCATATGCTTTGCCATAGGTTCACCTCCGGGTTAACGGGGTGCTGTGTGTTTGAAAGGGTCAGGCCCATCGGGCTGATTTAACAACGAGCCGTATCGAAGATGATTCCCGTGAGCCTGAAATGAAAAAACCCCGCCGAAGCGAGGTTGGATAAAAACAGTTGCTTAATTTCTTTTAAATTAATCCTTCCTCTTTAAGAAAGGAGAAGCCTTTTGAAGTAATAGAAGTGGCGATCCAATGAGAATCAGCTTTTGACTGCACTGCTGTAATGTATCCCAGCTGGTATAGCTGTTCTATAGTCGAATCAATTTTGTAGGGATGCTCAAAAGGGAAGCTGGTATGTTGGACCGGCACTTTTAAGTTGGGGTCCGTCATGAGAATCATGATTTCTTTATGATGCAGGGTAATAGCCATGTCTAACTCCTCTTTGTGGGGTTAACACGTATTTTACCATGCTTTAATGGGCCATTTTGGAGTGGCTATTTTTCGCACAAAACCCGCCTTTAAGCGGGTTTTTTTGGTTCTGCTGCTCAGTTCGCTTTAACGTCCCGAGCCTATCACAATTCAAGCAGTTTCTGGCTCACTTTGCAAGTAAAATCTGTCGCTATTTGTGCCGAATGCGTCACACATTGGTGCGTATAGCATCGATTCTGCCAAACTTAGCCACGTATCAACTCTGCGTCTACAGGTCATAAAGCACCAGTCGGGATGCTTTTCATAGAGCTCTTCCGCTATGCGGCGTTTGCTCTTCCGTAACCGGTAATGCTCCACCATCAGGTGGTATAGCTCTTTGTGACCACCCGTAATGAGGACTGCCCCCAGTACCTTATCAATCAGCAGTCCCTCATCGTCTGTGCAGAAAGCCAGGCCGCTTTTGTTTTTCCCCGCAAGTATTTCACGAAAGAACGCCTCAAGCTCTGGCTTCGAGATGCCAGACTTCTTCATCCGGCGTAATGCCTCATTGATGGCTGTTTTGGTAACTTTCCCGGAGGCCAGTAACTGGTTAAACATATTGCCGCCACTACCGCCGCCGATGTAGGACCAGCGGCCCCACATGCGCAGCTTCCCTTGAATCCAGATGGCCTCCAGCGTTTTCAGCCTGACCATTTCACCAGCTTTTCCAACCTCGGACGGGTTAATCATTATGCGTTCTCCACTATGCCAGCACGCCAATTGCCAGCGAACGATCCAGAAATCGAAACAGCAGCTCCAGCTGTGAGCCGTGCTTCTCCTCAAATGCCACGGTGTCAGCGTGCAACTCGTCGTGATGCGCTCTGCAAAGCGGCAACACAAACAGGTCATGCGCTTTTGTTCCCATTCCACCTTGTCCGTGGCCTATCAGGTGATGGGGATCATCTGCTTGTTTGTTACAGCAGACACACGACTGAGACTTAACCCAGCGCGTCCAGCTCTCGTTTACCCAGCGGCGGCGCTTTGGTCGCAGCATAAATGATTCCGGCGTTTCAGGATCTACGCGAAGACCGAGAATCTTTTTCTGCACCACTTCGCTCGCCGCTGGCTCCGGCACAATATCGCTCTCCTTCATCACCGGTTGATGCTTTATTTCCGGCAATCGCAGGGCTTTCCGGGCCAGCGATTCAGGGATGACGTGTGCCAGATTGTTTATTACCAGCCACCAGCACAACTCTGGGATCGTCAGTTGATGGTCTTCGTTGAACCCCAGCTGTGAGCGGATGACCGTTATCAACCAGGATACCAGGTTCCCACGCGCAATGCCTGCCAGCGTCTCTGTGTACTGATCACGCACCAGGTTATCGCAGGCCCAGCAAAGGCGGATGCTGCCAGGCTCATGCCGGAACAGCGTAAAATTTTCGCTGTGCCACGAGCCGTGCGGATACTGGCATTCAAAACGACGCTCCAGCTCGGCCTCCAGCGAGCTGATACCACCCGCGCGCAGAATGACGTCTTTGTTTTCGAAGACTGGCTTCAAAACCGGGTCTTCTGCCAGTGGCTGCGTGGCGGGAGGGATAGCGCCGGTTGCGTAGTCGCTGTATTTTTCCGGTGCAGGCTCAATCAGTACCCGCCCTCTCCTGAACATCGGCATGAGATCAGCACCTGGGCGAAGAAGAACAACGCCCATGCGTGGGGCAATCTCAGGGGTTAGTAGTGCTCTCATATCATCTCCACGTCAGGCAGCTGCACGAAAACGTCGGATGGTGATTTCTACTTTCCCTTTCTTCACGATGTTCCCCCACTCCACCAGCATACGTTTCACCTGGCTGTCGTCCTCCCAGACACCGGTTTGAGTCAGCGCGTCGAACAGCGCTTTGTTGTAGTTGTCAATATCACGACGGCGCTGATCCGGCGGATACAGAACAATATGAACTTCCGCCAGCTCACTTGATGGTCTTGGGACCGCCCGTAACTGTTCGATAATTGCCGCCCTGGCTGCTTTCTGGAACTTGCGACCAGTCTCGCTAACCAGATGCCTTCCCTTCAGTGGCCCTTTGCTGGGAGCGCGCCAGTAACTGTTTACGCTTGGTGGAAATGGCAGTGTCAGTTTCATAAAGCCCCCTTAGAGGATCGCCACGACATCCCGAGCGACTTCCCGCGTGGTGCCATTGCAGGAGATCGAACGACGCGCTTTGATAAATTCCAGATTAAAACCATGCTCCCGGTACAGGTCTACTACCCTGGGGGCTGATGAGTTTGAAATGACTACCCTCGCGCCACGTTCGTGCGCTTCTACGCAGTGCTTAGCCAGCAATACCTGATCATCCCAGTTAAAACCACCAGCGGCATACGCGGTAAATCCTGCAGTACCGGGCATCGGTTCGTAAGGGGGATCGCAATACACAACGTCACCTTTTCCTGCAAGGCCGATAGTCCGGCGATAACCGGATGTCATGAATACGCAGTTGTGAGACATATCAGCGAAAGCCTTCATCTCCTGAAACGGGAAATAGGGAGCTTTGTATTTTCCCCAACCAACGTTGAACTGATGGGCCAGGTTGTAACGCATCAGCCCATTGAAGCAATGCCGGTTGAGATACAGGAATGCAGCTGCACGCTCGGCTGCATCCAGTGTCTGCGCGTTGAATTCCTTCCTGATCAGTTCATAACCTTCAGGATTGCCCATTTTCTCGAACATCCAGCGGGCTTTGTTTTCAACCACGTCAGGCACGACAGCCAGCATTTGATACAGATGGATAAGGTCGGGGTTAACATCTGCCAGCAGGAAATCCGCGTGTTTATCGCTGTTCAGGAATACAGATCCGCCACCCACGAATGGTTCAATCAGTCGTAAACCTTCCGGGATATACCTGAACAGATCGTTAAGTTGGGTGTATTTACCACCAGCCCACTTCAGAAATGGCTTGCTCATCCTCTGAACCCCGCTGGTATGCCAGAATAATCAACATTGGCGTGAGTGGACTTGAACGCAGCGGCGTCTTTGGACCATCGTCCATTAACCCAGGAAGGCCGTCCTGCCGAGGACCATTTCCGGGCCTTATCGAAATATTCCGCGCAGTTCTCTGGGGCAAAAAGTGTTTTTGGCCGTAGGTAGTCGCACATTTTTGAATCGTTCGCCCATTTCTCATTCAGGTAATCAACCACCAGCATGAGGTCTTCAGGGCTGTAATTTTCTGCCAGACGACCGCGGATATATCCCAGAGTAGTTTTGCCACGTCCTCCGCGCCCATAGCTCGAATTAGTAACCTTGTTGAAATGTTCCAGGACGGTAATCGCAGGCCCGGTCTCGTCAGGTTGCTCAGCAACCGGACAAGAAGGGGTTTTATTATCTGTAGTAATCTCTGTTGTATTCTCTGTAGGATCATCGTGCCAATTTGACCTGATGACAGCGGTTCGTTTTGACCTGATGGAGCGTTTCATATTGACCTCTTCCATCGTGTCATTTTGACCTGATGGAACAGCGCATTTTGACCCCTTCGATTTAATCACTTTGACTTCATCTAAAAGCTCACTCTCGTAATTGATCGTGTAGTAGTTGGTCATGTCGCGCTGCGACTTGTTGAGCTGCTCGATTTTGAGTACGCCCAGGCTCTTCAGGCGGGTGAATGTGCGCTTCAGCGTTGACTCAGACCAGAACGGGAATTGCTCCAGCCATTGCTCAGTGGTGTTGTAGATCCAACGCACACCGTCACGCTCAAGCCCGGAGGTTGTCTCCTTCAGCCAGTAGTTAACCTGCTGCAACGCTATGGCTTCATTCAGGCCAATGCTGTATGCAAGGTCAGGATTGATGACTATCGGCCTTGATGGCATTAACAGGCTCATAAGACCCCTCTATTTCCCTGAATTTTCGTCTGAACTGCTCAAGGGGGCTGAAGCACTCATGCTCGTACCCTTCACGCAGGTATATAACGCGCTGTGTCTGGGGCTCCCAGCGTATGACCCTGACCGGGATTCCGTAGTGATCTCTGAACCATCGGTTAAGTTCTCGCATACGCTCCCCGCCTGACCGTTAAAGTCCCCTACCACCCACTGAGCAAACTGGTAGCAGACAGGCTCGAACCCGCCTGGTACTCTTACCCCATACACGAACTGCACCGGACCTGCTCCACCAGGAACCGGACGCGCTATAAGTTGCGACCTGCGGTACTGTGTTGGTAAACTGTTCATGCGTTAGTAATCTCCACTGATAACGACACGCCACGACGCCAGAGGCTGCAACCTGCTGGCGTCACTTCTTTTTACGTGCAAACAACGCGATAATTGCTGAAATTTCTTCGTCACGTGCTGCAAGATGGCGACGATGATGAATGCGGATCTCTTCGGCTTCATGCTTTTCAATTACTCCGTCTTCCAGGGCCTGTTCAATGACCTGATCAACTTGCCCACGAGCTGCCGCTGTACGAACTGAACGACTAAATAAGTCAACCCGATCCAACTCCTCCATATGCGGGACGTCCACTAGCAGGGAACCGCGGCGACGAGCGAAATATTCAGCCAGGTGAGATGTATTCGAAATATCCTCCATAGCTTCCAGTTCGGTAACTTCAAAGAAACGACAGCCGTTTTTCTCATAAAGATTGTTGTTGAACTGTGTCACGGTCATTCCCAAAGCACCGGCCATAGCCTCACGTCCTCCTGGATACGCTTTACACATTGCTTTAACTACTTCTTTAAGGGTCTGCTCTACCATCTTGTTTTTCCTTTTGTAGTTATGCTTTTGCGGTGGATTGGTTAGCCTTTAAATACAGAGAAGGATTGACCTTTAATTTTTTCTCAGTAAGAGATTGGATTTCGAAAGCTCGGCCTTTTGGGATTACATCCCCCCAACCTGATACGGAAGCATGAGAAATGCCTAGGGCCTTAGCCACATTGCCAACGCTACCGAAGTAAGAGATCACATCATCTTTTTTCATTTTTGCCTCAGATGTAAGGTTAATGGACAACTTGATAGTAGGATATCTTACATTATGTGGTCAAGGATTCCTACATCATAAAATGGTAGGATTGCCTACATGAAAATGAATGAACGCATTCGCGCACGTCGTAAAGAACTCAAACTTACTCAGGCCGTTCTGGCAAAGATGGTCGGAGTTAACCGAGTTACTGTTACCGGATGGGAATCCGGTGATTTTGAACCAGGAGGATCAAACCTCCAGGCGTTAGCTGCTGCGTTAAAATGTAACCCACAGTGGGTGATAAGTGGATTAGGTGATCCGGAATCTGAAGATGTCACTTATAAGCCCACTGAAGTCTTCGGTGTTAAAAAGATTCCTGTTCTCTCATGGGTGCAAGCTGGCGAGTGGACTGATAATGGTGCTTCTGTCACTGAAGATGATATTTCTGAATGGATATATACTACCGCAAACCTTTGTGATGAGGGGTTTGCTCTAAAGGTTCGTGGTGATTCCATGACCAATCCTAACGGAGCGCCAAGCATTCCGGAAGGATCGCTCGTTGTAGTCGACCCTGATTATGGCAGTCCATATGAAGTCAACGGTAAGATTGTGGTCGCTCAGTTACTGGGCTCAACCGAAGCTACTTTAAAGAAGTTTGTTATTGATGGACCACTAAAATATTTAGTTCCTCTCAATCCAAATTATCGGGCACTTGAAGTCAACGGTAATTGCAAGATTGTAGGCGTAGTACGGCAGGTTATAACCGACCTTCAATAACCGAGAAACCGACGCACTGTCGGTTTTTTTCGCCGCTCCATGTAAGATTTCCTACTTTTAATGTTGACACCCGATGGTAAGGTATCCTACATTAATTCCAGCAAGCATAGATAAGCATTTCAGCCTTAATGATGAACTGATGATAAGAACCCAACATGAAAGCGCATTCCCCTTCTTTCCGGTGGGGATCGGTTTGTGACTAAAGGAGTGCGCTTACAGTTGTGAACGGCAATATCGCAACCGTTGTATGGCACATGCAGCGTCAGCGGCCTGAGAGTCCCTTTATCCATGCACTCTCAGAACAACCGGAATGTGCAAGCTAAGTGTTTCAAGCACGACGTGCGCCCCACCAGCGCGGCGAAAAGGTGTGACACCTCGGAAGAGACGAGGATACAACTGAAAGAGCGTGGGCGTGAAAAACTGTACCCTTCGACTGCTGATTTAACCAATCCCAATGGTGGCAGGCAAAGCATGGTGAAGGTGGACTGCTCTTTTTCAGTTGTGGTAATTGCGGCTATGCGCACGTGGCGAGCCAAACCCGTTCAATGAATGCGTTTCCGGGCAGTGTACGTCGCCGGTTATGGCTTAACCCGGCAGGTGGAGGCACAACCGCCACAACCTTGTTAACCGTGCTGTGTGTAGTCTTGGCGGTTATCCAGTTTTCCACCATCCAAAGGAGGAAGAGGATAACGTTCTGATGGATAACCGCCCTTTTTACACAAGACACGAGAGCATCACCGAATGACGGGCCCATCACTCAATCCATTCGGGCGGATTTGCAGCCGCAGGTGCTCTTCTGTGTTGTGTGGAGATAGCTAACCAATCCTTTGCAGAGGACATAGAAATGAAATTATCAAAGTTACGTAACGCCATAGTCTATCGGGCTACTTTGCCCAGTATTGAAGCGGTTGAAGGGCACCTGCAGGAATTGCCCTACTCTGAACTTACAGAAACGGAATTCGCGCGGGCTTCCTTCGTCCCTAATCCGATTACCGGAGAGCTGGTTACGCCAATTACTGGCGGTTATGCAATCGTGGTTCGCCGCGATGAGAAAATAATCCCCCAGCACGTCGTAATGAAAGAAGCCAATGAGCGCATCCAGCGCATCGAAAATGCGTGTGGTGAGAAACTGAAGCGCGCTGACCGTAACAACATTATTCAGGATGCTAAGGTTCAGCTCTGCAAACAGGCATTCATCAAGTCGTCTCTGTTCCTTGTCCTGTATAACACTGAAGAAAATCTGCTGATCATTAACTCCGCCAATAAAAATATTGCCAACTTAGTCGGGGCGATGCTGGTAAAAGTGATCGGTTCAGTAAAAACAGTCACGATCAACATCAGTGATATTAAAAATGGTCTGACAACACGCCTTAAAAACCATCTGGACGGAGAAGAATCTGCCTTTGCCGGGTTTGAGGTCGGTGATTATGTCCAGCTATCCCGCCTGGCAGAACAGAAAGAAGTTATTCGCTACTCTGCGGAACATACTTCCGTTACCAGTGAAATTCTGGAGAGCCTGAACACAGGTTTTATCGTTGACAACATGGAATTAAGAGGCTGCGGAGTCTCTTTTCTGCTTACAGATAAGTTCCACTTCCGGCGGATCGATACCCAGGATAATGATTTCTCTGATGATGACGACAAAGCCTACCGCTGGCGTCACCAGGCAGGTACGGACATGTTCCAGTTCTGTAAAGTAATTAACCAGCTTTGTGATCTTCTCGCCTACAAAGAGCACGAAGAACAAAAACCAGCAGCCTGATTAGAACAGCAGCAATTACCCCATTCTCATGGGTTGGGTTGCTGCACCCTAAAGCGCGTTGCAGCGCGTCAGTTGGAGAAAAAACAAAATGGCAAAAACAGCACAGCAGTTAATTAAAGATGCCTTTGAGGCGGCTAAAACAATGCCTCCTGCTACTGCAGAACTGCTTAAAGATTTGGCAACTATGCTCGATGTTTCGAACGTTACTCTTCGCCAAGCGCGTAAAGAACGTGACGCCATGAAAGAAGAAGTTATTTCCTGGGCTAAAGAATGCGACCACATTGTTGAACGCCACACTAAGACCCGCAGCAATATGCACGTCTTAGAAGCTATGCGCGATATGAAGAATATCTCGGCTGCTTCCACCAGCGATGTGGAGGCTGTCTGATGGCTAAAGATTCAAAAGTTGTATATGGCGCCAGTGGCAAGACGAACGTTTTAACGTTCGAGCCCGAAAACCTGCACCTGGTCACCGATATGTCCCACCCTCTCTACGATGAACGTGTTCACCTGCCGATCGACGAAGGGATGGTACTGAACATCAAGGAGCTGGGTGTACTGGAGCCGATCATCGTCTGGAAAGACCCTGAAACGGGGCTCACCTGCGTGGTTGTAGGCCGTCAGCGCGTAAAACATACCCTGGAGGCAAATAAGCTTCTTTTGAAAGAGGGCAAAGACCCACTGCTTGTTCCTGGGGTCGTTAAGCGCGGATCAGCAAATCAGATGGCTAAATACATGGTCAGCGAAAACGAAATTCGCCGACCTGATACACCGCTTGGCCGCGCTAAAAAAATGTCAGACGCTCTCGACCGCGGACTCGATGAGGACGACATTGCGGTGTTGTTTGGCTGCAGCGTTCAGACCGTTCGAGCAACGCTCTCCCTCCTCGATGCTACTCAGGCCGTCCGGGAAGCGGTGGAGTCTGGCACTGTTACTGTTACCCAAGCGCGTCAACTTGCATCACTAAAACCCGAAGAGCAGCGGGAAAAGGTAGCCGAAATCGAAGCGGCGACTGCTGGCACTACCGGTCATGAAAAAGCACGTCGTCAGCGTCAAGTTCTCGGCGAAGCAAAGCCGCGTATTAAATCACGCAAAGAAATTACAAAAGCCCTCGAAGGTGCCAGCGGTGAATACGCTGATGCTCTGC